>JBCBOT010000013.1:0-58074 GCA_039821165.1 Planctomycetota bacterium
TTGGAAGTCGTCAACGATCATGAAACCATCATGGGAGTCCGGAGAGCGAACGAGTACGTCATTGCCCAACCAGGCAAGCGTATCGAGTCCAGCCGGCGTGTTGGGTGAGAACTCGACGGCAAGCTGCATCACGCGTGCGATCCCGACACCGGATTCGAAGGCGGCGCTGAACACGATCGGCTTGCCCGTCGCGGCGAGACGTTCGATCACCGTTCGGCCGCCGAGGATGGTGGGCTTGCAAATCAAGGCTGCCGCATTGGGCCAGCGTTCGAGCGTGTGAGCTTCCGTCAACGTCTCATCGAGCGCGTAGCCAATGCCCGTTTGGGCGTGAAGTCTTTCTAGCTGATTGGGTTCTTGCAGCGGTTCCTCGATATATTCGAGATCGACATCTTTGAGTCGGTTCGCGAATCGTGCTGCTTGGTCAAAACTCCAAGCTTGATTGGCATCGAGTCTCAATCCAATGCGATCCGGCAGTAGGTCACGGATTTTGCGGACAAGTGAAATCTCGGTTTCGAGATCGTTGCGACCGACTTTCAGTTTCACCGCTTGAAAACCCAACGCGTCGCACTGTTTGGCTTCAGCCACAATGGTCTCCTCGTCACCCATGAGCAGCCTGTTCAGCGGAACCTTCAGTTGGGCTGGCATCGGCTGGTGGAGCGACGACAGCGCGAAACTCAGCGATGCAGGTAAGGAGCCGTCTTTGAGTTCCCCGTTTAGAGCAGTGATGACATCGCTGATCGATTCCTTGCTGAAACCGGGTAGCGGCGAAGCTTCGGCCCAATGGCCGTCTCGTTCGAGCAGGATCCCCTCTCGCTCGGAAACCCTGTTTCCCGACAAGACGAGCTTGCGTTTTATCGGGATGCGAAAACGATACGCGTTGATTCCACGCAGTGAGCTCATAGACTCAGTCCGACACAGAGCAGGACCGTGAAAATCAACAAGAGCCCCGCGGTCATGCCGAGGCAGGGACGCAACTCGGTGCCATTGTTGCGCCAAACTTTGACGGCAACCAACACTCCCGGAACGAGAACGAGTGATGCGAGACAAACGCCCCATTGCCGTGGTTCTTTCATGGAAACCAAAGCAATCGGGACGAGCGAACTGCCGACAATGCAGCCGGTGTATTGCAGTCGGCTGAATGTTGCCCCGAAGCGTACAGCGAGGGTTCGTTTGTCGGCGTCACGGTCTTCGTCGATGTCGCGCAGGTTGTTCACGACAAGCAGTCCGGTTGCCAGCAAGCCTGGTCCGAAGCCGGCAATGACGGTGGACCAATCGAACGCAAGTGTTTGAATGTAGTGGGTGCCCGCAACCGCGACGGGGCCAAAAAAGAAGAGTACAAACGGGTCCGCGATGCCCGTGTACGCGAGCGAGTATCGACCGGCGGTGTAGAGAACGCCGAACAGAATGCTGAAACCGCCTAGGACCAGAAACGGCCATCCCGCCCGCAGCGAAACGAGCGCGGCAAACAACGCCGTCAGCGCGAACATGGTGATCGTCGCGATCAACATGGCGCGAGGTGAAATCAGGCCGCTTTGAACTGCCCGCGTCGGACCTTTTCGTGCTTCGGTGTCGGCCCCCTGAAAGAAGTCGCAATAGTCATTGCAAAAGTTTGTGCCGATCTGAACCGAGATGGCCGACAGCAATGCACCGAGCATTCCCAGGAAATGAAATCCGCCGTCGTGGGCGGCGAGCGTCGTCCCGATCGCAACCGGGGAAAAGGCTGCGAGAAGTGTCTTCGGCCGCGCTGCGAGTATCCAATTGAAAATCACACTCTGTGACACGTCAGCAAACGCCTGGCTAGAAATGGTAGGGGTAGTCCGACCAGTCGGGCTTGCGCTTTTCAAGGAACGCGTCACGACCTTCCTGAGCTTCATCTGTTCCGTACGCGAGTCTCGTCGCCTCGCCGGCAAACAGTTGTTGGCCAACGAGTCCATCGTCCGTCAGGTTGAACGCGTATTTGACCATTCGCTGCGCCGTGGGGCTCTTGGCGCAAATCTCGGCCGCCCACTGAAGTGCCTCGACTTCGAGACGCTCGTGTGGCACCACAGCATTCACGGCGCCCTGCTGTTGTGCCTGTTCGGCGGTGTAAGTTCGACCAAGAAAGAAAATCTCGCGTGCAAGCTTTTGACCGACCTGCTTTGCCAAATAGGCGGAACCGAAGCCACCGTCGAAGCTCGCGACGTCGGTATCGGTTTGTTTGAACTTGCCATGCTCTTGCGAAGCGATCGTCAAATCGCAAATCACGTGCAGGCTGTGTCCGCCGCCGACGGCCCATCCGGGGACAGCACAGATAACGACTTTGGGCATCACGCGGATCAGTCGTTGGCACTCCAAAATGTGCAGTCGACCCGCGCGCGTCGTGTCGACGGTTTCAGCGGTTTCGCCATCGGAGTACTGATAGCCACTCTTTCCGCGGACACGTTGATCGCCTCCGGAGCAAAAAGCCCACCCACCGTCCTTCGGTGACGGACCATTGCCCGTCAGGATGACCGCGCCGACATCGCTCGACTGACGGGCATGATCCAAGGCAACGTACAACTCATCCACCGTGCGCGGTCGAAACGCATTCCTGACTTCGGGGCGATTGAAAGCGATACGGACCGCTCCGACCTCGTTTGCGCGGTGGTACGTGATGTCGGCAAAGTCAAACCCTTGCTGGACGGTCCAAAGGTTGGGGTCGAAGATCTCGGAAACTTGTTCTGTCATGAAACTCTTTCAACCTGAGGGAACTGATTTCGGGTCTTCTCTCAGCAATGGCGGTGGGTGAACACTCACAAGGTAAACCGTTTCCATGGCTGTGGTAAGTCGCTGCGGAGCCGGGCAGGGTCCCGTCAATGTTGAGCGGCAGCCCGCTAGCGGCGGTTTCCCCTGAAAAGCCGCGGCTAGCGTCTTACGGCTCACGTAAACGCAGATCTCGACGTTGTTGCGACATTGAAAGGACAGTGCCGTAATCACCGACGCCGAAACTCGTTGATCACCCGGGACACTGTGGCGGTCTGCTCGCGATGAACGATATGGCCACAATCCGGGACGATGGTTGCTGTTGTTGTGTTGGAATTTGAAGCTTCCACGAAACGGTTTGCGATGCGGCAGTACTTTTCGTCCTTCTCGCCGGCAATCAATAAGACCGGAATCTTTAGTGAGTGCAAACGCAGCCAGTAATTGGGCTGCCGCGCGACGGAAAACGTGCGTAAGACATCCGGCCAAGACGATCGGTTCTGTTGCAGCAATTTTCGCTCGATTTCGCATTGCCGAACCGCGTCGGAAGTCGTTGCGAAGACGGACTGTTGATACCACTCTTCCAAGAACTGTCGGGTTTCTTCCGCGGCAGAAAGTGTTTCGATCTTGCTCGCCAATGCTTCGTCATGGTCAAAACGGGTTTTGCGCTGCAGGTCGGATTGGAGGCCTGGATTGCCCGAGATCAGGACGAGACCACACGTTCTTTCGGGGAACTCCATTGCGAGGGAGAGCGCCAGGCGAGCTCCCATCGAGTACCCGATCAACAGCGAATGCTTGGGGATGCTATTCGCCAGTTGGCCAAGGCCCGATTCCCAATCCTTCGCCGGAAGGATCGGAGGGGCGTGCATTATCATTGCCAAATCCGATCCGTCGCCCGCGTCCAGCGAGTCGCGTAGCTCGTCCCAGTCGGCGGTGTCTCCCATGAACCCATGAAGGAAAGTCAGCGAAGGTTGCTGCACCGAAGGATCTCTCCGCGAATCTGTTGCCGGACTTCTGTGTTGTGTCGACGATCGGTCACGATTTCGAGAACCGCCGACTTCCCAGCCGCGATTGCCGCATTGTAGGCGTTGTCCAGTTCGGACATTGAGGTGATCTGTTGATATGGGAGTCCAAAAAGACTCGCTGCTTGTTCGAAATGGAGCGAATGCGGAGTCGCAAAAAACTGCTCAAAGTGTTGCGACTCACGAACGGGGAGCAGGTCGAAGATGTGCCCGCTCTGATTGTTGATGATCACCGCAATCACCGCGACGGGAGAGTTTGCAACCAGCGCAAGCGAATTCAAGTCGTGCAGCGTCGACAGGTCTCCCAAAACAACAGTCGTCGCACGTTGGGTTCCGATGGCAACTCCCGCGGCCGTCGCTAACAAGCCATCGATTCCGCTGGCACCACGGTTCGCAAAAATCGATCTCGGCTGCTCCGGGGTCCACGTTCCATACCAATCGAAGTCGCGGATCGGCATGCTGTTCCCAATAAACAAGGCGTCCGACACGGGGCAGTGCTTGCACAGGTAACTCGCGACCGCTGGTTCGTTCAATCGATCGACTTGTGAAAGGACGTTCTCGATCGCCTCCGTTCGCGTTCTCGCCGCGTCCTGCCAAGCGTCTCGAAATGATTTCGAGGTCGGCTTTCCCTTTACTTTGTCCGTCAACGTTTCGAGCGATGTTCGATGCAACTCCTGTCGAAGTCGATTCGGGTTAATCACTCGACCCGTTGGTGTCAGATGGATGAATCGAACATCAGTGTCTCGCAAGCTGTTGGTCCACTGATTCCAGGACTTCGAAGTGATTCGTCCGCCCAAGTGGAGAATCGTTTGAGGGCTTGGCAGAGAAAAATCGGTGGGCAATTCAAAGGAACCGTTTCGAAGTCCACTCGTGATGTCGGCAAGCAACGGGCAGTCAAGGGTGTCCGCTAATTCGAGTGCCGCTTTGGCTTCATCGCGGTTGCAACGGCCGAGTGCGATGAGCAAGTCGCCTTTGGTCTCGATGAGTGCAGATTCATCTGTCTCAGCGACTGACGTGGGCGGTCCGATCGTTTCGGGCTCGGTCGGTGTCCCGTCTTGTTCGAGCGTGAACGGCTCCCGGAACATCCAATTCACGTGAACTGGTCCGAACCGGGCCGCCATAAAACACTCATGCAGCGTCTTTGAAAGGAATACCCTTTCATCTTCATGCGTATCGGTGTCGCCGGGGGGATCCGGTTCGGAGCGGACCTCCAAATCTTGAGGAACCGGCATCTGCCGAAATAACTCTGGGTAGGTCCCAAAAATATTCCGCTGTTCAATCGTCTGGTTGGACCCGGTTCCACGAAGTTCATCGGGGCGATCCGCCGTGAACAACAACAACGGCACCCCTTCGGTCGAAGACTCGATCACGGCGGGATACGCGTTGGCTACCGCAGTACCAGAGGTGCAGACAAAGACTCCCGCCTTGCCCGTGGCTCTCCCATACCCGAGTGCGGCAAATGCGAGTCCCCGCTCATCAAAGTGCTGAACGATCTTGGCGTTGCTCCGTTGAGCGATTGCCAGCGTCAGCGGCGTGCAGCGGGACCCGGGGGCGACAAAGAAATGATCGATGCCATAGCGACAGCAGCAATCAACGATGCCGTTGGCCCACGCCTGGTCGTTCAAGACTTTGTCCTAAAAGTGTTGAGTCACCGGGAGGTTTCTCGCTGTCCGAGCACGTTCATGAAATCCTGAATCTTATTCTCCACTTCCTGCCACTCCTCTGCCGGTTCCGAACCTCGGACGATTCCAGCTCCGGAGTAGAGGGAGAGCGTGTCGCCTTCCACAAAGCCCGAGCGGATTGCGACAGCGAATTCGGCAGTGTCGGCCCCGATCCAACCGATCGGCGCAGCGTACCAACCGCGATTGAAGGGCTCGATCCGAGCAATCTCGGGCAACGCGTTGTCGGTGGGGTAGCCGCCGACGGCGGGCGTCGGGTGGAGGCGACTCAACAGCATGCCATCGCCCACGTTCGGTTTCAGCGACCCTTCGACGTTGGACCGAAGATGCTGCTTTCGCGCGAGGCGAAGGAGTGATGCATGCTCATCCACGGAAAGATGATCGACGAACTTGTGCAGTTTCTGGCGGATGCTCTTCCGAACGATATCGTGTTCGCGTTGATCTTTGTCGCTATGGAGCAGTTCACTCGCCAGCCGTTCGTCCTCTTCGGGCGTTGCACCTCTCTTGCGCGTTCCCGCGATGACTTCGCTATCCAGATGATGTTGTTGTCGGCGGAACAAACGCTCCGGCGTCGCCCCGACGAACGCGATTCGGCTATTGAGATCCGCATCACCCGTGCTTGGACTATCAAAGCAGAAGACGAAACAGTCGTGTGTCGCTGCTTTGAGTTTTGCAGCCACCAGAATCGGGTCCAGCGCGTGACCAAACTTCAGGACGGTCTTTCGCGACAGGACCAGTTTTTCGACGGCTTCGCTTCGGATCAGTGCTAACGCTTCGTCGATACGCGTTTGCCAGCCGTTGAAGTTGGGGCTGTAACAGGTCTCGATCGGCTCGGACAGCGTCGTTGCGAACGGCATGGAGTCGAGCCCGATCTCTTGGAGGTCGAGCCGAGCCTGTCGAATGTCAGCCTCATTCATCACGGCCAACGTCACATAGCCGTCTTTCAATTGAAGCCGTGGTACGACGAAGCGGCCGGCGCCGAGCGACTGCCACGACGAGGATCCATCGAAAGAAAGTCCGCCGAAGAATTTGAGCTCCCGATTGGCGCCGAGTAACTCTCGGCAGTGACTGAAGACGCGTTCGGCACTGGTAGCATCGTCAACGGAGACCACAGCCGCCTCGCCGACACCCGCCCAAACTTCGTCGGAACCACGATCCGACCAAACGAAACGCGGAATCTCGCGACAGCGATTGAGCCACTCCCACAGATCGAGGCCTGTGACCTTGATCTGAACGGTCGCCGGAAACTCGGTGGCATGCGACTCAAGCTCATCGAGCGCTTGAGCCAACTCGGCCATCGAGCCTTGCGACTCGCCTTCGACTTTTAGGTTGCCTCGATTCATTGAAAGCCTTCACCAAGCAACTGCACGATTCGCTGCTGTGACGAATCAGCGCCAAAACGATTTCGGCACCGAATCTTGGTAAGCATTGAGGGGGAAGATCCTTGTTCCGTCCGGTAATGGCGTCGGGATCGCCGCAAGGCCGCCGTAGCGAGGGAAATCCTTTGCCGGTTCCATTAACCGGCAATCCCGCGGCCCAATAACAAACGTGCGTTGGGACGCGCCACCCACTGCAAATCGGCTCAAACGTCTCCCTCGAGCGAGTCGTAGCCTACTCGGTGGAGTTCATTTCGCGAAGAGCCTACGCGAGTGCGTCGGTGTCCTGGGAACTCCCTCGACGGACGTCAATCGGGAGTCATGGCCAGCCATTGAACCATTGTTCGCGTCACCAGCTCGGGGGCATCTTGTTGGACGAAGTGGTCCGCGTTGGGGACCGTCACAAGCGTCAGCGTGTTTTCCAGTTGATCCCAGGTGCCGTTAAGTCCATCTGACAGCAGCGCGGTGTCTTTGAGGCCGTGAATCATCAAAACGGGGCAACTCACCTTCGGGAAGTTTGACTGTCGTTTGTAAGGCTCCCTCGGATAGTTCGCCTTGTAGTAGTTGAGCATCCCTTCGAAGGATGATCGGCGAAACGCGGCGTAGTACTTCTCGCGAGCTTCTGAGTCTTTCACCCAAGAAGCCAAGCCCTCCGCATTTAAAAAAGAGGCGGCATCAGGCTCTTGGAAACGCCGTGCATAGGCCGAGGCTTTTTGCTGATCCGGGTTGTTCGCAAGCTCGCGGCTCAAACAGGCGGGGTGGGGCAGATTCAAAATGATCAGTCGTTTGGTTTTGTCCGGATGCGACATTGCATACGACCACGCGATCATTCCGCCCCAATCGTGACCGGCGATGGATGTGCCCTTGCCATCGTCAAAGTGTTCGACCACGGCATGAACGTCGCTGACCAGTTTCGGCATCGCATACGCTTCGACGCCTTCGGGTTGGCTGCTTTTGTTAAAGCCTCGCAGGTCGATGGCGACGACGCGGTGTGTCTTCGCCAACTCCGGGATTTGTTTTCGCCAGGTGTACCAGAAGTCGGGGAAGCCATGCAGCAAAACGAGTAATGGGCCGTCGCCCTTTACCATGCAGTGGATCTTGACGTCGCCATTCTCAACGAATTGGCTTTCGCCGAGGTCCTCCTCTGCATGAAGGCTTGTGGCGATGCTCAGCAATACGGTCAGCGTGAGGATGTGCTTTGCGATCAACTTAGAAGTCTCCTTCGCGCATTTGACGCATCTTTTTCACCACTCGACGATTATCGGCAATCACTCGATCCCAATCATCGTCGTAAAGGTTGGCAGATTGTGTCGCCGAGGGGTAGGCGGGAAGCCAAATATCGGGCGTCTCATTTGACAGTTGATCGAGCGCACCCGAGTACGCGTCTCGAGGTTCCTTTTCCCAAATCAACCCCGAGAGTGTGCGCTCGGCGTCAAATATTTCGCCACGTCGAACCGTACCTGTTTCCAGGGCGATTCGATAGAACGAAACGACTCGTGGGACTGGAGGGGTGAGTAGCACGCGTTTCGACGCGAGGCTGAGTGAGTAGGTGGCGCCGGCGTGTTGTCGATCAGCGATCGGTCTCGCCGTGACGTCGAGGCCCTTGAGAAGCGATTGATCAAACGATTCATCCACCACGGTCGGACGAACCACGCCCATCGCGGAGAGTTGACGACGCGAACCATTGGGGGCGACGACGCCTGGCATCGGGTCAAAGCTCGCGAGACCCGAGATGGTTTCGGGGTCCATCGAAGTAAGCCAAACTGCGTCGGGACGTCGTTCGATGCCCAAACCTCTCAGTCGGTCTTCAACAAATGTGCTGAAGGCTTCCCCGCCGGGCGCGTTGATGACAACCAGCTCATCACCCGACTTGATGGCGTAGACCGCGACCATCTGAAGCGTCCCAAGGTAGTAGAGTCCGTCCTCGAGTTGTTTGGGTTGACCGTCGAGTGAATCTCGCCCATCTCGTTGTTGGCGTTCAAGGGTCGTTGCCACCGATTGACGAGCGGGGCTCAAGAAAGCGGCCCAATCTCCTTCAAAAGCGAACGGTTGTTCGGATGTCATCAAACTTGGACGTCCCGTGATCAGCATGTCCGGCGGCTCCATCTTCATCAGCATGTCGATGGTGTCGAGAAAGGCGGACGCGTCTCCACCGTATTTCGTCGCGAGTTGGATCGGTAGGAGTTCGGGGCCAAACTTGAGGGACCCGATGGCATCACCGGCGATGAGGATGCGTTTGCCACCCTTGGTGACCAGGTAACAAACGCTTCCCGGCGTGTGGCCGGGCGCAGAGAGGACTTCGACTGTCGTATCGCCAAAGTCGAAAGTCTCTCCGCCCTCGAGTTCACGATCCACTTTGATCATGCCGCTTCGGTATTCGCTGTTTGCGTTGAGGACGTGCAGCTTCTCGATGTCGAAGTCTCGAATCGCGGCGCAGTCCGCCTTGCCCACACTTACCGAGACATCCGCCGTTTTGCGGATGCTGTTGATTCCCCACAAGCGATCAAAGTGAGCGTGCGTGATGAAGATTTCCTTGGTGTCTTCAATGGGAACGTTGAGCTCGATCATCGCGTCGCGAAAATCTCTCCCATCTTCTTCATAATTGGTGTCGAAGAGGAGCACTCCCTGATCGGTTTCAACGACGACCGAGACCGATGGGTAGATGGAGCCGATGACGTGGACACCGTCGAGAATCGTTACGTTTTCTCTGCCCCGCCATGTGGTCGCAAAAACGTCCGACGGTTCGATCGTGAGTTCAGACTTCGCGATTCGCTTTTGCCGCCGCAGCTTCGCGGCGATCTCGTCCTCATTGCTCCCGCAACCGACTGCAAACAAAACGAGTAAGACAGTAGTGAGACGCCAACCATTCAATATTTCGTTCCCGCTCAAGGATTTGACTGTCAATATCTTGCCATCGCTCCGCGCGGGCATGCAAGGCTCGGACCACCCGGCGGTCGCGACTTGATTGACTTTACCATTCGCTCGTGACATGCTGCGGGGCCACCATTTTGAACTCTAGAGGCGGTCATGATTCGAGTTGCAACCATTTTCTCCACGCTGTTTTTGTTGTCCTCCCCGTCGAGCGATCGGGCCAATGCCCAAGACTGGCGTTCGCTTATCGCCGACGGAATGGAGGGATGGACGAAGGTCGGGGGAGAGGCCACGTATTCATTTGCGGACGGCGTCATCACGGGACGGACGGGGCCAGGCAAAAATACGTTTCTTACGACAGGGCCGTTCGCCGACTTCGAACTCGAATTCGAGGTCAAATGCGATCCCGGGTTGAACTCAGGCGTCCAGATTCGTAGCCATCTTTATCCACAAAAGACACCACAGGAATCCAACCCCAAGCGTATTCGAGAGAAGGGGGAGATGAACGGATACCAGTGCGAGATTCGAGCCGACGTCAACGGCGAGCATGGCTGTGCCGGTAACTTTTGGGACGAAGCTCGTCGCACCAAGTGGCTGGATGAAACCGTGAAAGCGGAAGAGAAACAGTCCGCTTACAAGCCGGGTGAATGGAACAAAATGCGAATCGTCGCCAAGGGCGACCGGATCCAGAGTTTTGTCAACGGAATCGATGTCGCCGATTTTAAAGATGACCGCGATAGTGAAGGAATCATCGGACTACAGGTTCATGCCATCAAGAAGGGTAAGGGTCCGTTCGAAGTCTCCTGGAGGAACATCCGAATTCGCGAAATCAAGTGACCGCCGCTACCCCTCCGTCGCTGCTTCTTGGTCCACGGTCGCTTCTTCCTGCGGTTCGGGCCAAGCAGGGATCACTTGGCCGAGAGGAGCCTTCGGATTTGCTGGTTCAGAACCACGGAGGCTCGCGGCGTAGCTCGCGACTAAGACCAATTCGTTCGTCGAGAGTTTGTCTTTCCAAGCCGGCATCGCACCGCCGCCCGCGCCCTTCTGCATCACGGTGATGAAGTCTCCGATGTCGCGAATGTTCTTGTAGTTGTCATCGCAAAGATTCGGGCCCACCAGTCCGCCACCGTCGCTGCCGTGACAGGACGCGCATTTGGATTTGAAAACGGACTTGCCGAAGGAAAGCCAATTGGGACGGCCGAGGAATTTGATGACGTTTTCACGGTTCGCTTTGACTTCGCCGATCTCTTTGAACTGCAGAGCCATGTTCGCGGCGAGCGCGCGATCATAGGAGTCGACGAGCGAGCGTCCTTCCGCACCGGCATGCAGATAGGCGAGGTAGGGGAACGCGAAAATCACAGTTGCCAGGAAGAGTGATTTCCAGGACGTCGGTACCGGACGGTCGAGCGTCTCGATTCCGTCCGCCGCCGGTACTCTTGACTGTTCTTCTTTCATCAGGAATTCCTCAATTGCCAGCGTTCGATTTTTGGGGTGGCGCCGACAAGTCGGTTCCGAGCCGCTGCAAATAGGCGATCAGTGCAATCGCCTTCGTGTCGTAGGTCATTAGGTCACCTCGCATGACCGGTCCGCCGAGTCCAATGATGTCCGCAGAGATCCTTTCGGCTTGCAGGCGGGCAGACTGTTTGGCTTCGGCGACCATGGGATCTTCAGACGCTGGTTCTGACGGATCCTCTTGGTCCTTGTCTTGGTTGGTGGTCTCTGAAATCGGATCGCTTTGCTCGGGCGTTACGGCGAAGCGGGCGATTTGGTCGAAATCGAGCCGTTCGTGCAGCAGGTATTCGAACGATGGCATGACCGACTCTTTTTGCTCAAAGCGTGGGTTCTGCAGGTGTTGCCAGTGCCAGTAACTGGGTTTGCCACCGCCCTCGCGGGCCAAGTCCGGCCCGATCCGTCGCACGCCCCAGAGGATCGGGTTGTCGAACGCAAACTCATCTCGCTGGCTGTATTCGCCGTAGCGTTTCGTTTCCGCCACCAGGGGCCGTACCGTTTGGGAGTGGCAGTTGTAACAGCCTTCGCGAACATAGATTCTTCGGCCAGCCAACTCCAACGGAGTGTAGGGTTGGAAGTTGCTCGTTGTCGGAATGGAATTGGCGAAGAGCAGCGTCGGTCCGACGAGTAGAACGCTCGATCCGAAGAGGCAAACAAGAACCACGAGGCAAATTCGAACCGGGTTGCGTTCCCACGCTTGATGCCATTCGAAGGTTGACATGCGGTCAAGTCCCACCGCAAGTGCAAGAACGGGCGCCCCGTCCAATGAACTGGCAAATTGTTCCGACGTCGGGGAGGCTTTCGGACCAACCACTTCTTGTCCGGCGGAACTCTCAAGCGACGACAACCAAGTCAGAACGAAGTTAACGAGTTGTAGGACGAGGCCCACGCCAAACAGCCCCAGACCCAACATGCTTGCGAACCACATCGGTTTTGCACGAGTGAGTGCGTCAATGAATTCGGGGTGAGCGAGCTGTCCACTGTCATCGAGCCCCATCCACATCGTGCCTTGCATGAGTCCTGCGATGAAGAGCGGTGTAGCGAGTAACAGTAGACCGGCAAGAGCCAGTCCGAAGTGCGCTTTCGCGGCGATTGGACTCCATAGGTCCGAACGAAGTACTCGCGGCATGATCCAGTAAACGATCCCGAGTGCCATCATGCCGTTGAACCCGTACACCAACAATTCGCGGTGTGCGGACGCCCAGTCGGTGTATTGCGTCCATGCGGCGAAGTCACGGAGACTGGCGAAGACGTCGGCCACGGTCAGCAAACCGAAACAGAGCACACTGACAAACATGAATGGCAAGCACGGCTCCGAAGCCAATCTCTTCCAGTGGCCTTGAAACGCGAACCAACCGTTGACGACTCCACCCCACTGAGGCATCCAAAGCATCAGTCCGAACACGACCGCGAGGCTGCCCGCAAGGTCCGGGATCGGCGCGTAGTGCAGCGGTCGCATCGCGGTCCAGCCGTAGAACACGACAAAACCCCAGAACTGAAAGACGGCCAAGCGATAGCTGCGAATCGGGCGGCCTGTCATCTTGGGCAGGAAGTAGTACATCGCACCGATCATCGGCATCATTAGCAAGAAACCGCTGAGGTTTTGGTGGTACCACGATTGCACCATCGCACTGGGAACGCCGCCCAACATCGCCTCACTTGTCCATCCCTCCCCGGGCGACGCGATGTTTCCGGCGGCATAGATCGCTCCGACCGTTACTGCCGAGGCGAGGTAGAACCAGATCGAAATGTAAATCCGTTGCTCACGTCGATTCGCGACCGTCATGAACAGGTTCAATGCGAAACAAACGATCCAAACGACACCGACGGCGATATCGAGTGGCCATTCGGCTTCCGCAAGCAGTCGAGGTTGTTTGATTCCGTGACCCAACGTCCACAGCATCGCGAAGACGATGGCTTGCCACGTCAAGAAGTGCAGGTGGCAGAGTGCCTTACTCCACAGGCGAGTCTTGCAGAGCCGCTGAGTGCTGTAATAAACCGCGGTGAATAACGCATTGGCCACAAATCCGAAGATCGCCAGATTCGGGTACAGCGGCTGCATTCGCCCGTACCCCAACTCGTAGACGCCCTGGAAAAGCTCGGGGTAAAGTCGCAAGCAAACGTCGAAGATGCCGGCGGCAACCGTGAGAATCCCCCACACAAGCGTGGCCAACCCAAAAAGGCGGATCGGAGAATCGTCGTAGCGAATAGCGGCGTGGTCGGATTCGGCGGCAGATTCCATTGGTCCTGTTGGCGACGCGGGAGAGAGAGAGCGGTCAAACACACGGGGAGCGTTCGGAGCGCGAAACCACACTTTATCTGCCGGGTTGTTGAATCAACAGACCTGCTTGTCGACGCGACGTTTTTCCGCCCGCTTCCCAACCGATTGGTTGATGTCACTGCGAAGGTAAGCCAACCGCGTTCGGGGCTTGTGACAATCCGCCGCAAGTTTCGAGGACTTGTGGCGGAACCGCTTCCCCAAACCGGCGTGTCTTGGGGGCGTTTTCCCTCAAGTGGGGTGCCTTCCGCCGCCGATTTCAAACCGAAGGGCCGTTAGACCCCAAACTTCCAACGGATCGAATGCTCGTCGATTTTAGCGGGTCACCCAAACATCCGAGGAGTCTCCATGATCACTTTGATTGCGGCCTATCTGGCCTGCCTCTTGCTGTTGATCTTTGTGCTCGTCCGTGCACCATCGCGTGAGGACCTGCCGGAGATCACCTACGAATCGGAACTCGCCGAATCGTTATCGTCGCATGCCGACCAAAGCCGACGTTTGATGGCGGATGCCGAAGCTTGGCGCGAAGTCGATCCTGCTGAGCCCGATGTTCGCTCGCCGACACTCTCCTTCGAAAAGAATCCGGCGCCACGAACGCCAGATCGCAACGCCGGATAAATCGGGGCCGCGCCGGACCAACCCTCGGGATCACTCGCCCGAAGGTGACTCGTCCCGCAAGCAGAACAGGTGCGTGTCACCACGAATGAAAATTTGGTCGCCCGCTAACGCGAGCGACGCGCTGACTTTCTCGCCGAGCCGATTCACTGCGACCAGGTGCGGCACGGGAGTACTGGTGAGAACCAGCGTGTTGCCATCCAAATCGGTGACGTAGATTTTTCCATCTGCGGCAACGGGGGAAGCGTAGATGTTGCCGAGTTCCCCCAGACGCATCGCGCCGGGTTCGTACGCCCCCGACTGCGCATTCACCCTGGTCAGCACATTCTGATAATGAGTCAGGAAGTACAGTCCGCCGCTCACAAGGAGTGGAGACGGCACGTAAGGCGTCCCGCGAGCTCGGCTCCAAAGCACGTGATCGCTATCGGTGACGTCGCCTCGCGCACCCCGCAGGGAGATCGCCATCAAGGCACGCTTCTCGTAGCTACTTCCGACATAGACGATGCCGTCACCCGCGACCGGCGTGGCGACAATGTTGGCTGACATTCCACCACACTCCCAAATCACTTCCCCGGTTTTGAGATCGTAGCCGCGAACGCGCTCGGTTCCGCAAATGATGACCTGTTTGCGACCTTCGATCTCAGTAATCAAAGGCGAACTCCACGACGTGACTTCGGCGCGATCGTTTCGCCAAACTTCGGTGCCTGACTCGGCATCCAACGCGACCACAAAGGATTGGCCTTCGTGATCCCAGTTGATCACCAAGGTTTGGTCGTCCAATGCCGGCGAGCTACCCTCGCCATGGCCGTGTTTGGAGTGCATTTCGCCGAGTTTCTTACTCCACGCCAGATTGCCTTCTCGATCGACACAGTAAAGACCATGTGAGCCGAAGAACGCATAGATGTACTTGCCGTTGGTGACCGGGGAGGCTGAAGCGAGACTTGCCGTGTAATGCCCACCTTCGTGCGGCACGTTTCGATTCAGTTCCTTACTCCAGCGGATCGCTCCGGTCTCGCGATCGATTGCCACCAAGAGAAACGCGTGCGCTTGATCGACCGCGAGGTTGTCGTGGGCGCCCGGGCGCCCCGACATTTTGGGCGGAAGCTTTTCACCAACGGGATCAGCAGTTGTCACAAAGACCAGGTCGCCGCTGACGATCGGAGTGCTGTGTCCTCGTCCCTTGATCGGTGTCTTCCAAAAAACGTTTTTCGAATCGCTCCACTCCCGAGGCGGCTGAGCGGTGCTCGAAGCACCTGTTCCCTCAGGGCCGCGCCATTGTGGCCACTCCGAAACGTCTTGCGCGGCAACGAACGTCGCAAAGAGAAAGAGCTGAGATGAAAGTCCAAGTGCTCGATGGAACATAGTCGCGACTTCGCGTAAACGGATGAGATGACCCTTTGCATCTTACCGGAGTACGCGTCGACGAGGCGAAAGTTCAGCTGTCGGCGAAGTGTTGGAATGTTCGAATGACTTCTTCTCGTCGGTCGAAGAAAGCCGTCAGCACACGAGGATCGAAGTGTCCGCCGCGACCTTCTTCGAGAATCTCAAAACATTGTAAAAGCGGTATCGCTTCTTTGTAGGGACGACGCGTGCTGAGTGCATCGAAGACATCCGCAACTGCGGTGATGCGACCTTCGATCGGGATGTCGTTTCCTTTGAGGCCTGCCGGGTATCCGGAACCATCCCATTTCTCATGATGCGTCGCGGCGATCGAGGCCGCCATGCGCATCAACGGCGAATGGCAGTCGCGAAAGACCTGCATGCCACTCTGCGTGTGAACGCCGGCAAGTCGTTCCTCTTTCGACTCGTCGCCTTCTCTGCGGATGATCTCTTCACCCGTTCGGCAGTGAGTCTTGATCAATCGGTACTCGTCGTCGTCCAGTGGACCTTCTTTGCGGAGCACGGAGTCGGGAATACCGATCTTTCCGACATCGTGCAGTTGGGCCGCCAACTCGAGCCACTCCGCTTGGGTCGAACTGAAACCGAGCCCCTCGGCGATGATCCGAGCGTATTTCCCAACCCGGATGACGTGTTGGCCCGTTTGGTCGTCACGCAATTCTGCGGCCCGAGCCAAGCACTGGATGGCTTCGCGTCGCGTGGCTTCGAGCTCAATCGTCCGCTCGTGAACTTGGCCCTCGAGCCGTTCCGAGTGGCTCGCGAGATCGTCCATCCTCGCTTTGACGAGCAGCGTATTGTTGACTCGAGCGAGCAGTTCACTCGGGTCGATGGGTTTGTTCAAGAAGTCGGTCGCTCCCAAGTTGAGCGCATGGACTTTGGCATCCGACTTTCGGTCCGACGTGAAGATCAGGACCGGGACGTTGCTCGTTCTTCGGTCTTCCCGCAAACGTTCGAGAATCTCGAGGCCACCGACGACGGGCATGTGGATATCCAACATGACGATGTCCGGCATCTCCGACTGGATAACGTCAAACGCCTTGGTCGCGTCGGTCACTTCGAGAAAGTTTGCGTAACCCGCTTCCTTCAGATACTTCTTCGCGGTGAGGATCGTGGAAGGCTCGTCGTCAACGATTGCGATCGTTGTGAGCTCGGGGCTCTTGCGGGCGTCCCGCTGAACATCAAGCGGCTGGATGGGCGTCTGCTTCAAGGTCGTAGCGGGACGACTCGCTGTACCGTCGTTGAAATAGGACCGATTGCGTCCATCTCGCTTCGCCTCATAGAGCGCCGCGTCGGCTCGCTGCATCAATGTTTGTGGTTTGTCACCCGCCATCGCGGTGCTGACGCCAACGCTGACCGAAAACGCGATCTCGCGAACGCCACCGATCCCAAGGTCCTCGACCCGTTGTCGCATGCGTTCGCACGCTTCGCGTGCCTCGTGCGGGCCGCTTGTGGGCATGATGACGGCGAACTCGTCGCCTCCGTAGCGGGCGACCAGGTCCATTGAGCGGGTCGATGCCACGACCGCGTTCGCGACGGCTTGGAGCGCTTCGTCACCGTACTGATGCCCCATCCGATCGTTGATCGCTTTGAAATCATCGACATCGATCATGGCGAGCGACACCGGCGTGCGGTGCCTCGCCCAATCGCTCAAACGGCGTGTGATCTCGTATTCAAAGGCTCGACGATTTGCGACTTGCGTCAGCGGGTCACTCAGCAGGTCGGATTCGAGTTGACGTGTCTTTTCGTTTGCCAAGTCACGGAACACCTTTTCCGAGAGCGCGTTCCGGGCCCGGGCAACGAGTTCTCCGGCACGAACCGGTTTGTAGAGAAAATCGGTCGCGCCCAGATTCAAAGCCGTCACCGTCGTCAGTTCATTGACGACGCTGGACACGATGATTACGGGGACGTCGTTCGTGATCTCGTCTTTGCGAAGATGCCGGAGTACTTCCAAACCGTTGACGGGACGTAACCGCAAGTCCAACAGAATCAAACCCGGCTTCCATTGACGAGCTTTCTCCAAAACGTGTTCGGAGTTCGTCAAACCTTCGACACTCACAAACCCAGCGCGTCGCAGTTGGGACTCGATCGAATCGACCGTCGCGACTTCATCATCGACCACGAGGATGCGAGAGTTCCGTACCGCTTCATCCGAAGGACGCGGGAAAACGAACGGATTGAGTTCGGGCGACACGATCGGCGTCTCAATCGGTTCGGTCGAGTTCTGGGATCGAATGGTCATTGGTTTCTCAGAGCTTCCAGCTACTGATGTAGCGTAGCTTACTGCTGCGACGATGCGGCTGGCAGTCCGCCGTCAAACGTCGCTTCCGCATCATTGCTATTTTCGTGCTAACCGATAGGGGCGATTTCAATTCGAGCAGCGATGTCCTGGATTTCACGGAGGTTGCGCGACACGCCCTCGGCATCACGTGATTTCGCGCTCGATTCCAGTGCCGCAGCGGGCGCCGTGAACTGTTCAAAACCAACGGTCCCGGCGGCCCCCTTCAGCCAGTGCCCGAGGTCACTGAGGTTCTCAAAGTTGCCCTGTTGAGCCGCTTGCGACATTTCGTCGAGTTTGGGTTGGAGGCGTCCCACAAACAGCACCACGATTTCATGGAAGTCGGGATCCTCGGTTGGCAGTGAAGAAACAATCGGGCTGCCGACAGCCGCCGCCTCTTCGCCCAGAGTTTCAATCTCGTTTCGAATCTCAACGAGCTGTTCTTCCTCCGTTGAGGCCTCACCGAGCGATGCGGTCAATGCGGACATCAATCGATTCAGACTGATCGGTTTGGTCAGAAAGCCGGAGCATCCGGCTTCGCGACATCTCCGTTCGTCGTCTTTCATGACATCCGCGGTCAATGCGAAGATGTCCCGCGTGAATCCGGAACTCCTTAGTTGACGCGTTGCCTCGAACCCATCCATCACGGGCATGTGCATGTCCATAAGAATGACGTCGAAGTCGACCGTTGCGGCAATTTCGATCGCCTCGGCACCGTTTTCGGCTTCGAACACTTCGACGCCGGCACGTTTCAGGTAGAGGCTTACTAGTCGGCGGTTCGATTCACCATCGTCGACGACCAGGATCTTGCTCTCGGCTAGTCGAACCTGACCGCTGTTTTCATCCGTTGAACGATCGTCCGACAACAGCTTGTCCAGATCGATGTTCTCCGGAGAGAAAAGGTCTGTACTCGAGATCGTGCCGGGGTCGATGACCAGCGTGAAGATGCTACCCTTTCCGACTTCGCTCGCGACACTCAGCTTGCCACCGAGTCGTTCCGCGATCTGCACCGAGATCGAGAGGCCCAGTCCGGTTCCTCCGAAGCGTCGTGTGATCGACGAGTCGGCCTGCGAAAACGGGTCGAAGATTTTCTGCATCGCGTCCGGTGTCATCCCGATTCCCGTATCGACCACGTCGAATGCGAGTTTGGGATGTTTGCCGCGAGTCATTCGAGCGACGAGTCGCACCCCGCCTCGCTCGGTGAATTTGATCGCGTTGCCGATCAGGTTGATCAAACTCTGTCGGAGCCGCACGGCGTCCGTTCGGACCGTCCGCGGCAACGGGGTCGCAAACTCGGGCTTGAGGTAGATCGACTTTTCCTCCGCTTTGATCTTTAGAACGGAAACGACTTGCCCCACGAGACTCAACAGCGAGACGTCCGTGATCTCGATCTCCATTTTTCCGGCTTCAATTTTTGAGAGATCGAGGATGTCGTTGATCAGTGCGAGTAGGTGTTCTCCACTTTGATGGATCGTTAGTAGGTGTTCGTCACGTTGCGACTCGTTTTCGACCATGCCGCAGCGCAAAACGTCTGTGTAACCCAGGATCGCGTTCATCGGCGTCCGGATTTCGTGGCTCATGCGGGCCAAAAAATCGCTTTTCGCTTTGTTGGCTTCGTCCGCAGCATCCTTGGCCTTGGAGAGTTCGACTTTGTGATGTTCCAATGTGGTGATGTCTTCAAACGACGTCATCACACCACGGTATTGGCCGTCGTTCCCGAGCAGCGGTGAGGAGTGTGCGACGAGGGTCAACGCGTTGCCGCCGACGTCGACCAGTCCCATCATGAAATTGGCTTGCGCGCGTTCTTCGGCGAGTGCCCTGAGCCAAGGGAAATTGTCATCTGATTCGTCCGCCACGCCCCAAGCAAAGTGTCGCGCGTCCATCCCGATGAGTTGTTCCGGACGCCGGTCCGTCCAACTCGTGAACGCTTCGTTGGCCAACAACACCCGCCCACGCTTGTCCGTGACCAGCAACCCCTCGGCAATGTTGTCGAGTGCAAATTGAACCCGTTTCGGGATCGCCTTCTTGGGGTCCAGTTGCTTCAGCGTGTACCGCAGGAACAGGCTAAACAACGCAAATGCCACGAGCCCGCCAAGCCCAATGAACTTGGTCCAAGGGTTCTGCAACAGGCTGGCGAGACTCGTCGATTCGATCGGCGTGAAACGAAACTGCACCATCCCCCAGGTTGCGCCCGACGAGACCAAAGGGACCTGGATTTCCGAGTCGGTCGAGTACTCGGTCTCATTGCTCCAGAACTCGGTGTGGTCGCCGACTTCGATCACTTTCACTCCGCCAGACCGAATCACGGCAGCGGAGAGCAGTTGCGGATCGCGCTCGACCATCGCGTTGAGGACGGTTTCGATCCGTTGCAGGTCATTTTGGCTGAGTTGAATCGACGAATTGATCGCGATCGCTTCGGTCAACCGCTTGCGACCTTCGCGCGTCGCTTGATGCGCATCGGGTCCGAAACCGAACGTGACCAGCACCATCAGCGTGGTCGTCACAATCGTTGTCAGCCCGAAAGCCAACTGATATCTGACCGGAATAAATTTCATGGCGTCGCCACGCGTCCAACTATCAAGTGCGTATTCAACTTGCGCTTTGATCTTCGTCGTCGCGTTCCATGAGATCCTGAAGTGAATCGTCCTCGGCGTTGTCGTCTTCTTCGTCCAGGTGCGCGAGAATCGGGATGGGGTCGATCAAACGCCACGCGGGTACCTGGGCCAGGAGCCCGGCGAGCACGTGTCCGCCTTTGAGTAACCAGATCACGTAGCCGACAGAGATAGCGGAGGTCGCCGCGGCGGTCCCGGTAAAGTACATGTCGGGTGCTTCACCGTCGGCATCGATTTGACGACCCATTTGGTCGACCTGCTGCCAAAAAAGCCCCAGTTGCGAAGCGAAACGAAAGTCATTCAAAACACCGGAAGAGACTTCGGCATCGCTGGATTGATCGAGTCGACTTTTGAAGGCTAGTTCCGCTCGAGCAATCGAAACGAATTGATAGGTGGATGCTTCGTCGATGAAGTTGGGCTGTACCACCTGTATCTCGTTGTCATCCTCTTGATCGGGGGAAAACGGATCCGCAAACGGATTCGAGGATGTCGGTGTCGACGATGTCCCCGGTGGCGTTCCCACAATCGGGGGCGAAGTGTCATTGGTCGGTGGCGTTGTGGTGCCATCGTCGGGTGGTTCGGGCGTCGGAGGATCGGTCGACGTGTCGGTCGGTGGCAACGGTTGAGGATTGGGTGGAGCCACCACGGTGATCCTTACCGTCGCGACGTTGCTCGTGAGCGAGCCGTCACTGACGATGTAAGTAAACGTATCCGCGCCCGAAAAGCCTCTCGCGGCGACGTACACAAAGGAACCATCGGCATTGAGAATCATGTTGCCGTTGCTCGGTCCCGTGACAAGGCTCGCCGTTAACGCGGGCCCGTCGATGTCGCTATCGTTTACGAGAACGCCCGGTGCTGCACTTCGCACGCCGCGTCCCGTCGTGACGAAGAGATCGTTTCGCGCAACGGGGGCATCATTCTCGGCAACGACCGTGACCGCGATCTGTTGCTGGTCCGATTGGGCTCCACCGAGGCCGCTATTGCCCAGGTCATTCGCCGTGACATCGAGCGTGTCCGCACCCGAGTAGTTGGAGACTGCCTGATAGAGGACTCCGCTTGCACTGCCCAGTGTGGTGTTGATCTCCGCGACCGTTCCGACCAGAACGACACGGGCTGTTCCGTTACCGCTGATTGAGGTCACGCCGCCCGAAACGGAGCCATCGACGGTCACGCTTCCCCGCGCGGCTTCGAGAACGACACGAATATTACTCGAGCCCGCGTCCGGGTCGGCAACGCTGATTCCGGTGACGACCGTCGGCGTATCTTCCGTCGCGGTCAGTCCCGCCGGTGCGGTGACGGCCGGAGCTTGATTGACCGCGGCAATATTGACTTGTATCGAATCGGTATCGGTTTGAGCGCCGCCCGCTCCGCTATTACCGAGGTCATCGGTCGTGACCGTGATCGAGTCGGCGGCGAAGCCGGTGACACCCGCGTTGCCTTGATAGGTGAGCGTGCCGAGTGTCGCGTTGAGATCGCCGAGGGAACCCTCAATCGTCAGGTCTCCAGAACCGTTCGCTCCACCAACGACCAACGCGCTTCCGCTGAGCGTCACGTTGAGGACACCGCCCGTGACTTGCAACCTGGTTCGGAGAGACGCGGTGCCGGCGTCGGCGTCGCTGATGCTCACGCCTGTGACGGTCGTGACGGTGGCTTCACTCGTTGAGATTGATGCAGGAACCGTGTTGGTCGGTGCGTCATTGGCAGCGAGGACGGATGTGCTGACCGTGGTCGCTGGATCACTGATCGGCGTGGCGCCTCCCGCCGTCGATGCGTCGAGCGTCACTCGACTTTCCGTCCCCGGCGTTGTCGAGAAACCTGTATGCGTTTCGTCTAATCCGCGAACGGATAAGGCACTCGGTGTTCCGCTAAAGCCGGCCACTGGAACGAAACGAAGTCGCGAACCGGCCGCAATCGCCAACGCGTTGGTGTTTCCGACCGTGCCGATCGATCGCCACGTGGTGCCGTCACTGGAGTATTGCCATTCTCCTTCATTGATCGGGTCCGCCGCATTGCCAATCACCGCAATGCCTGAGAAGACCGCGGAAGGGTCGACGTCCGTGAATTGCCCCGTGAAGATCGTTGCGATGGTGGAGCCTGCCGGGGAAAAGTCGTTCTCGACGATCGAGGGCAGGGTTCCCGCATTCAATGTGGGGGCGTTATTGATCGAGGTGGCGAGCACGGACGTGCCTGAGTTGAGCGCGCTACCCGTGGCGTCGCTGACATGGATCGACAATGTTGTGGTGACTTGCGAGCCGACGGCCACTTGGTTTTGCGTCGGAGCAAAAACCAAACCACGAATCGCCGCTTGGGCTGCTGCCGGCGTGGAACTCGTCAACGTGTATTCGCCGGCACCCGTTTGAGTGAACGCTCCGAGGGATCCGGCTGTGAACGAACCATTTGCGTCGCCGCCGCTCAACTGGACAACCACCGTCACGGCGTCCCCTTCGGCATCGCTGATCGTGACCGATGAAAATGGCGCGATCGTCGCATCGTCATTGACCGTTTGATTCCCAGCATCCCCAGCGAGAACGGGGTCGGCGTTGTTCGTGACCGATGTCGAAATGGTTGTCGCGGGATCACTGATCGGCGTTGAACCACCAGCCGTGGTCGCGTTAACGGTGATGCGCGTTTCCGTTGTCGGTGTCGTTGAGTACCCGCTGTGCGTTTCGTCCAAGCCGCGGACCGTCAACGCCGTTGGCGAACCGCTGAATCCGCTGACAGGAACGAAACGGATTCGTGAACCGGCGGAGATCGTCAACCCGTTCGCATCACCGACGGTGCCAATGTCACGCCATGTTGTTCCGTCACTGCTGTATTGCCAGGATCCCTCGGAAATCGCATTCGCGGTGTTTCCGACCACCGCAATCCCGCCGAAGCTCGCCCCGGAATCCGGGTCGGAAAATTGCCCAGCAAAAAGCGTCGAGACGGTTTCACCGCCGGGATTGAAATCGTTTTCGTTGATCGAAGCCAGCACGGCGGCCGTCAGCGTCGGTGCGTCGTTGATGGACGTGGCGAGAACGGACGTGTTTGCATTCGATGCCGTGTCAGTATCGTCAGCCACGTCGACCGAGAAGATCGTCGTGACGGTCGAGCCAACGGCGACTTGATTTTCCGTGGGAGCAAACACCAACGCTCGCATTGCGGATTGTGCCGCGGCAACGTTCGAACTCGCGAGCCTGTATTCCCCAACACCCGTTTTCACGAACGCGCCCAACGAGCCCGCCGTGAACGAGCCATTGTCATCGCCGCCACTCAGCTGAATGACGACGGAGACATCGTCGTTCTCGGCATCGCTCAAGGTCGCCGTGGAAAACGGATTCAGAGTGCCGTTGTCGTCGACGCCTTGACCGCCGGTGAGGCCGCCGATCACGGGTGTCGCATTGTCAATCACGCTGACCGACAACGTCGTCACTCCGGCAGTGATCGCCGTCGATCCGCCTGACGCTGACGCATCGATAGTGATGCGGTTCTCCGAGGTCGGCGTCGTCGAAAATCCGCCACTGTAGGTGTCGTCCAACCCTCGAACATCGAGTGCCGTCGGTGACCCTGTAAATCCGATCAAGGGAACAAAACGCACGCGTGTCGCGGCGCTGATCGCCAGCGCGCCGCCGTTACTCACGGAACCGATGTCACGCCATGTCGTCCCATCGCTCGAGTACTGCCAAATGCCTTCGGTTCCCGCGTTCGCGTTATTGCCGGTCACCAGAATTCCGGAGAACGTCGACGCGACATCGGGATCACTGAATTGACCCGAAAAGGCATCGGCGACGGTGTCCCCGCCAGACGCGACGTCGTCTTCTTGAATCGACGTCAGCGATCCGGCGAGCAAGGTGGGGGCGTCATTGATCGAGTTGACGGTGACATTCGTGTTCGCATCGGAGATCGTGTCGGTCGCGTCGGAGACTTCGACCGTAAAGCCGGTCGTGACTTGCCCACCGACGGCAACTTGATTTACCGTCGGATCGAAAACGAGCCCCCGCAGGGCAGCTTGCGCCGCGGCGAGTGTGGTGCTTCCGAGCGAATACTCACCCGCGCCGGTTTGGGAAAATCCACCCAGCGAAGCTGCCGCGAACGATCCGTTGGCATCGCCACCGCTCAATCGAACCACGACTTCGACGTTGTCATTCTCTGCATCGCCGAGCGTGATGCCCGAGAAGGGTGACGTGGTGGCCGTGTCCCCGATCAGGATGCCAGGGCTGATGTCCGTGATCGTCGGCGTCGCGTTGTTTTCAACGGTCACCGAAACGGTCGTGGCCAAATCGCTGATCGGTGTCGTGCCGCCGGGCGAGCTGGTATCGATGGTGACGCGATTCTCGGTGGTGGGAGTCGTTGAAAAACCGCCTGAATAGGAATCATCAAGTCCGCGGACGTTGAGCGTGTCCGGCGAGCCGGTGAAGCCAGCCACCGGTACAAAACGTAGGCGTGTGCCGGCTGCGAGTGAGAGCGCATTGGTGTTCGAGACCGTTCCGATGTCGCGCCAAGTCGACGCGTCGCTCGAGTATTGCCAAACGCCTTCGGTGCCTGAGTTGGCAGTGTTCCCCAAGACCGCGATACCACTCAGGCTCGCTCCCGTATCGGCATCGGCGAACGCGCCGGCGAAGAGTGTTGAAATCAAGTCGCCGCCCGAATCGAATTCGTCTTCGCTGATGTTCGATAGCGTTGCCGCTGACAGCGTCGGCGCATCATTGATCGACGTGGCGACGACCGAGCTACCCGAATCGGAGGTGGCATCGATGCCGTCTGTGACGTTGAGGGTAAACGTCGTGGTGACCTGCGCTCCCGCAGCAACTTGATTTTCCGTCGGCGCGAAAACGAGGGCGCGGATCGCAGCCTGTGCGGTATTCGGAGCCGTGCTGGTAAGCGTGTACTGGCCGACGCCCGTCTTGGCGAAACTTCCGAGCGATCCGGCGGTGAAGACGCCATTGTCATCTCCACCGCTCAGCGTGATCACCACCGAGACGTTATCACTTTCGGGGTCGCTGAGTGTGACCGAAGCGAAAGGACTGACGGTGTTGGTGTCGTCGACCGCCTGGTTCGCCACGGTCCCACCAATGACCGGCGCCGCATTGCCGGTGACATCAATCGACAGTGTTGTCGCGGGATCGCTGATGGATGAGGTTCCACCGGGCGACGTCGTGTCCAGCGTGACCCGGCTTTCGCTGGTCGGCGTGGTGGAGAAACCAAAGTGCGTGTTGTCCAAGCCTCGGACGTCCAGTGCTGTTGGCGTTCCAGAGAAGCCAGCGGCAGGAACAAATCGAACACGTGACGATACGCTTATCGTGAGCGCTGCGGCGTCGCTGACCGTCCCGATGTCTCGCCAAGTGGTTCCATCGCTGGAGTATTGCCAAACGCCCTGCGAGACGGCGTTGGCGTTGTTGCCGATGACTGCAATGCCTGAGAAGCTCGAACTGACATCGGGATCGCCGAATTGACCGCTAAAGGCATTCGCGACGGTGTCCCCGGTCGAGTTGGTTTCAGCTTCGCCGATCGAGGGGAGCGTGCCCGCGTTCAACGTCGGCGCGTCGTTGATCGACATCGCACTGACACTGGAATTAGCATCGGTGAGCGTGTCCGTCGCGTCGGAAATTTCGAGCGTGAAGACCGTTGTCACTTGTGAAGCCACGACGACTTGGTTTTCGGTCGGGTCAAATACCAAGCCACGCAGGGCCGATTGAGCGGCCGCGATCGTCGTGGTCGCTAGTGAGTATTCACCGACACCGGTCTTCGTAAATCCGCCCAATGATCCAGCGGTGAAGACCCCATTGTCGTCACCGTTGCTGAGTCGAATGACTACCGAAACGTTGTCGGATTCTGCATCGCTGAGCGTAATGCTCCCGAACGGACTCGTATTCGTCTTGTCGTCGGTCAGCAACAGAGAACTCACGTTTCCGACCGTCGGCGTGGCGTTGTTCACGACGCTGACGGTGATCGTGGTCGATGGATCGCTGATCGGTGTCGTCCCGCCAGGTGAACTGACATCGATCGTCACTCGGGTTTCGCTCGTCGGTGTCGTCGAAAAGCTTCCCCCGAACGAGTCATCGAGCCCGCGTATGCCGAGCGTCGTCGGTGTGCCGGTGAATCCGGAGACCGGGACGAATCGAATGCTTGAGCCCGATGCGATCGTCAGGGCGTTGGCGGACGACACCGTCCCGACGTCCCGCCAGGTGGTGCCGTCACTTGAGTATTGCCACGTGCCCTCGGTAACGGCGTTGGCATTGTTTGCGAACACCGCGATTCCTGACAGGCTCGCTCCAGGATCGGAGTCGCTGAAGTTGCCGGAAAAGATCGTGGCAACCGTATCGCCCGTCGGATCGGCGTCGTCTTCGGCGACATCCGAAATCGCGCCGCTCGTGAGTGTCGGCGCGTTGTTGACTGAGGTTGCATCGACGGTTGTGTTGGCGTCTGACCCGCTACCTGTGGCGTCGGCGACTTCGATGGTGAAGGTTGTGGTGACGGTTGATCCGACCGCCGCTTGGTTTTCGGACGGATCGAATTCCAACCCACGAATCGCGGTTTGTGCAGCGGGTATCGTTCGGCTACTCAGGGTGTATTCGCCGATGTCGGTTTTTGTGAAAGGGCCGAGGGAGCCGGCAGTGAAGCCTCCGTTGTCATCTCCGCCCGAGAGTCGAATGACGATGGAGACCTGGTCGTTTTCGGTATCCGAAATCGTCACCCCGGAGAAGGGCGAGATGGTTGCGTTGTCATCCACGGTTTGACCCGCGACGGTCCCACCGATCACGGGAGCCGCGTTGGCGGGGTTGACGTTAACGGTAAGGACTTCGTTGTAAGAGTTGTCCGTTCCGTCGACGACTTCCACGCGGACTTGGTAGCTAGCCTTGGTGGCCGAATCGATGACACCGTCGGTCAGGATGAGTTCATCGTTTCCGCCACCGCCGATCGAGAACGAACTTCCATCGAGTCCCGGCAAGATCCGCCACGAGAACGTTTCGCCGACGTCGGCGTCGGTCGCCGTCAGCGTACCAAGCGAGGAGCCGCCGCTCGTGTCCACACCGTCATCAATCGTAAAGGTATCGGGAGAGATATCGGAAGGCAGCAGACCCGTGCCTGCCCGTCGCATGAAGACACCCAGTGTGTCGACGTTACCGGCTTGGGTTCCGTTGCCGGACCAAACGACGATAAAGTTCTGCGTGTCGATCATCGCGACCGAAGCGAACTGTTGGGTGCCAGTCGTCGTCGTATTGATTTGGGTTGTTCCGCTGATCGCATTTGCATTTTGGTTGAATGCTCTTACGAAGACTCCCGTCCCGTCGGCGTCCGAGTTCTGCCACGTGACCAGGTAATTGTCGTTGGCATCGATCGAGATCGAGGGGGCTTGGCCCGAACCCAACTGCACCGACCGCGCGGTTGATTTTGCCGAACCGTCTTCGTTGAAGGCTCGCGTCCAGATGCCGTTGAACAGGAAGACGTTTGAACGATAGGCGATCACGAACTCGTTGTCGCTCTGGACCGCAACGACCATGTCTCCTTCACCGCTTCCCGCGATGTTCAGGTCATGCTTACCGCTCAGTGCAGATGTGTTTCCAAAGTCGTATCGCCGGCCGTACAGGTCGCCGTTGTCTTCCCATGTCACAACGATGCGGCCGCTGTCATTGATGTCGACGGAGGGATCGACGGATGAGTTGTCGTTGTCCACCCGGAAGTCGTCTTGTGCGGACAGGTCGGCCGCCGCGAGAACGGTCGACATTTCGAGCATCCGACCGTAGATGCCATCACCATCATTTTGCCACGCGACAATGATTTGCCCCGACGCATTGGCTGCGATCTCCGCGTGAATTTGATCGCCGCCCGTTTGCCCGTGGTTGATCAACACGTCGTTCGCGTCGATCGCGGTTCCGTCGGCGTTGAACCGACGCAGGTAGAGGTCCGCATCGCCATTGTTGGACGTGAACGCGATGACGAAACGACCCGATTCGTCCATCGCGACGGTCGCATCGTATTGGTCTCCAGCCGTCGCCGTGTTGACCCGAAACTCGGAGCCGACGGCGTTGCCATCGATGTCGAATCGCTGGGCAAACACTCCCAGTCCGTCGCCATCAGTGCCCGCCGAGTCGGTCCAGACAACGACGCTGTTGCCCGCTCCATCGACGGCGACCGCTTGATGCGAGCCACGCTCGACGGCGGAATTCCCAAATGTGGATTGTTGTCCGATCGTGGTGGTGTTGACGAGTTGTTCGTTCGTCGGAGTCAGGAGCGGAGAGAATTCGTAAGCCCCGATGTCCACCGACCCGGTTCGCCCAACCCCGCGCTGGTCCGTGGAAGGAGACCCCGCTTCGGTTCCGCTATTGCGTGCGGCACTGGTGACCGAGATGGCGTGCGTTCGAGTGTTGGCTGCATTTAGCCTCAGAACGGGATCGAGGTCGGGATCGACGTTGGACCCAAAGCTTGTGCTGCCGTCGGAGTTGATGTTGGTCCCGCCGCTGAGAAAGCTGCCGACCAAGTTTGCGCCATCGGGGTTATGCAAAATGGTGTTGGTGAGCGTGACGCTTCCGCCACCGGTGTTTTCAATTCCCCGACCACCGGCACCTGCCGTGTTAAAGGCGATCGTCGTGTTCCGGATGTCAACAGTGCCACCCTCAACGTAAACGCCGCCACCTTCTGCGTCGGCATGGTTACCGCTGATCGTCGTGTTGATCAGATTGACATTCGATCCCTGGAGATACAGTGCGCCGCCGCGATTTGCATCGTTGAAACTCAATTCGACTTGTTCGAGCGTCGTGGTGGACCCCGAGGTGGCAAAGATCGCAGCGCCTTCGGTCGCCGTGTTCCCGTTCAGTGCGACATCCGTCAGGTTGAGGGTTCCTTTGTTCTTGATGCCCGCGCCGTCGGCGGAGGAACCGCCCGTGAGCGTCAAGTCAGAGATGTCCAGGGTCACGCCGCCTTCGACTTCAAAGATGCGGTTGGCCAAACCACTCGCATCGATCACGGTCGAATTTGCGTCGACACCGCGAATGGTAACGGATTGGGTGATATCGAAATCACCGGTTTCGGCACCGCCGGCTCCACCGGTGATTGTCAAGCGAAACGTCCCAGCGCCGATGGTCTCCAAGTCGATGACGTCGCCGCCAGCGCCGGCGTTCGTTGTAATGATTGCTTCGCGGAGCGACGTCTGGCCGTCTCCCGAATCAACAATGTCGTCGAAGGTATCGACGGTGATCGTTGCGAGCTTGCCTTCCCAGTTCGATTGCACGCTCCCGCGGAAGGGCGTTTCACTTTCGATGTCGCCGACGCTGTATTCCAGTGCCCAGTTCGCTCCAAACTGAGCATGTCCCGTGTCATCCACACTCGCAGCGACGTCGGCTCCGGTTAGCGTGCTCACCGCTTCCAGGAAAGTCCGGCCGGAAGCACTCCCCGCGAGGTCGCAACCATAAAACAAGAGATCGGCGTCTGCGGAGAGTGCGTCTCGCCACCGTGTCAGTTCGCCGGCGTATGCATCAAGGTTGGATTCACCGAGCCACGTGTCGCCGAGTCGAACCTGACCGTCCTCCCCGTGGGAAATCAGATGGACTGCGTCGACGTCCTGAAAGGTCGCGAGGATTTCGCTGATCTGCTCGACGCCGTCTCGATCGGCATCCAGCACAAAAACGTCGAACTGAGTCTGTTCGTTGCTGGTCAATCCATCGACGAGTTGCTCGATGTCATGGACGCGGCTGTCGAGGATTACCAACTCGCGGCGGGTGGAAGCATCCTGATTTGTCGTGGTCTCTTCGGGCGACTCGATCGTTGCGGCGGATGCTGTCGTCGAAAACGCTGTCGTCTCACCATCGGTTGGGATGGCGATGTCGAGCGGTGCGGCGCTGAGCAGCAGCCGTGACTCGAGTGGGGACACCGTGACGGTGGGGCGTCGTGACATGGATGTAATAGACAGTGTCCGAGTGAGCTGGCGAATCCGCGCGGTGCATACGCCGGGATGGCTCTGCAATGCCCCAGGTGGAGCATACGACCGCGATGCCACGTTGAACGGCGAAAACGCTGTTGCGACGTTTCGAACGCGAAAACCGTCGTGACGATTGCATCAAACGATTCGTTTTTGGGAGTCGTGTCACGTCGTCGATCGGATGTCTCAATCCCGCTGAGGGATGGACCTCGTTTCCAGTCCAAAACGGCTCTCGCCATTCGTTGCGGGCCTAGGCTCCCGCCAGCGATGAGGTTTTCGTTGGTCCGAACGAGGTTCAGATGACGATCGAAGCGACTTGCCCGAACGGTCATGTTTTACGAGTTAAATCGCACTGGGCCGGGCGTTCCGGACGTTGCCCGATGTGCGACGCCTGGATGAGCGTTCCGCGGCGAACTGACATCAGTGACGAAGAAGCGCTCGACTGGATCGGCGAATACACGCCACCGGACTATTTCCACCCGAGGAAACCGGACTCAATTGCCTCAACCGTCACGACGCAGCAATAGACCTCGAGTGGGCTTGGTGGCATGCGGGCTTCCGCCTGCACGTTGGGCGTGACGATCGACAAGTCATTTGTCGGTGCGTGGGAGGTCTCGGTTGATGCCCCGCGATCTTCCGTTCGACTAGACTCACGGACAGTCAAGTTCCCCGCCTACCGTTGAGTCTCTACCGCCATGCGCACCTCCATTGTTTGGCTCTTCACATCCGTTTTCGTCTTAATTCTGTGCCGACCCGTCCACGCTGACGTGCGGTTACCGGGCTTTTTCGGCGACCACATGGTGCTCCAGCAACAGATGCCGATTCGGGTTTGGGGCTGGGCCGATAAAGGCGAGTCGGTGACGGTGACGATCGGTGACCGAAGCGCCACGGCGACGCCCGGTGCGAATGGAAAATGGATGGCCGAGTTGCCGGAGATGAAAGCGAGTAAGCAATCGCATGCGCTCATTGTGGAGGGCAAGAACCGTCTCGAATTGAAAGATGTGCTCATCGGAGAAGTTTGGCTTTGCAGCGGGCAGTCCAACATGGAGTGGTCGGTCCGCGCGAGCCGCAACGCAGCGGAAGAAATCGCTGCGGCGGATCACCCACTGATCCGGCACATCAAAGTGGCGCGACGACCGTCGACCGAACCGCTGGATGACATCACGTCCGAGTGGCAGGTTTGCTCACCCGAGACCGCAGGTGCTTTCACGGCGTGCGGTTATTTCATGGCGAGGGAGCTGCAACAACAACTGGACGTGCCGATCGGGTTAGTTAACTCCTCTTGGGGAGGAACTCGCGTCGAACCATGGACACCGCCAATCGGTTTCCAACGCGTTGAAGCATTGCGGGACATTCACCAGTCCGTTCTGGGACGTACTCCCGGTTCCGCCGCGTATCGCAAGCGACTCGAGCAACATGTTCAGGCCACCGAAAAATGGCTTGCCGAGGCACGCGATGCACTTGAAAAAGAAAGCAGCGTTGGCACGAGCCCGAGCTTTCCGCCACAGCTGACACCGTTCAAGAGTCATCAAGACCCGACGATGCTCTACAACGGAATGATCCACGCGCTCGTCGGCTTTCCGATTCGTGGTGCGATTTGGTACCAGGGTGAATCGAATCACGTCGAAGGAATGCTCTACACGGAAAAGAAGAAAGCACTCATCAATGGATGGCGAGAGTTGTGGGGACAGGGTGAGTTCCCGTTTTACTACGTGCAGATCGCGCCGTTTCAATACGGTAACGAAGACCCGACGATCCTTGCGGAGTTTTGGGAAGCGCAAGCGGCGGTGCAAGAACTGCCTCGCACCGGCATGGTCGTGATCAATGACATCGCGACATTGAACGACATTCACCCCCCGAACAAGCAAGATGTCGGGAAGCGATTGGCTCTCCTCGCGCTCAAGAACGATTACGGGCGCGACGTCGTTGCGGCGAGTCCATCATTGATCGATTTTGAAACGGTTGGGACCAAGCTCAAACTGAACTTTAAGAACACGGGTGGCGGGTTACGCACACGCGATGGTCAACCGCCGAGTCACTTTGAAATCGCGGGAACGGGAACCTTGGGTTTCAAACCGGCAACCGCGACGATCGACGGCGACTCCGTGATTCTTGAATCGGACATCGTCGATGCACCCAACGCCTTTCGTTTCGCCTGGAACAAACTTGCCGAACCGAACCTCACAGGCGGCACCGGGTTGCCCGTCGGAGCCTGTCGCGGTGGAGATGTTTCGACGGCGGTGAATTTGAAAGCGATCGAGAAGGACTACCGCCTCGTCTATGACTTGGACCTCGCCAAGTTGGCCGAGACGATTCAATATGACGTCGACAACAGCGATGAGATTCAATCGTTCGATCGAGTCGGCTACCTCGTTGAATTGACGACCGCGTCGGGTGACGAGCAACAACTCTTCCTGACCGCCAAGGCTTTCACGGACGATGTCACCAAGGTCGGCGTCCCCGCCTTTGAGACAAAGGTGATGTTTCGTGGTGCGGTCGAAGACATGGAGGTATACACGAACGTCAAAGGATTGGTTCGCGGCAGCGGGTTGAAAGGCAACATCGAGTTTTGGCCGAACAACTATGGCATGCTCAATCGGGGCGGTATTCGTGGAGCGTCGGGGGCGGCCTATGACTTCGGGGACGATCCTGGGCAGCCGCAAAACGGCTATGGATCGATGCAGATTCATCATCCTGAATCGGCGACGACCTTGTTCGCGATCAATCACTGGGGAGCCAAAGGGAACGCGGATATCGGGATCGGCAACAACCCCAGTGGCCACAGCGATTGGACGTTCACGGGCAATGCGAAGAACTATAAAGCAAAACGGCTTCGCGTTTACGTGAGTCGCTAAAACTCCAGGACTGCTTTGATGCATCCGTTGCGGCGGTAGGCGAACGTCTCATAGGCTTCGATCGCGTCGTCGATGGCGAATCGGTGGGTGATGCACCAGGAGAGATCCAGTTCGTTTGGATCGATCCGTTCAGGAAGCGTGTTCATGAAATGGCGTGCAGGACATCGCCCGGTCCGATACGTCAAGTTCTTGTCGTACGCCTCGGCTGGGGAAAACGCGAAGTGGGGCGTGCAGTGGCATCCGATCACTGAGACTCGACCTCCCGGGCGGACAAGGTCGTAGGCGAGTCGCTGTGCGTCGGGGAGGCCGACGAATTCCATTACGGCGTCGGCGCCCCGACCATCGGTGGCTTTGGAAACGGCATTGATCGCCGCGCGCGGGTCTTCGAAAACCGTTGCGCCGAGTCTTTCGGCGAGCCGAAGCCGCGACTCGTTGGGGTCGATGGCGAATACTTGGGCGACGCCACGTTGTTTTGCGGCCACGATCCCGAGCAACCCCACGTTCCCGCAACCGACGACCGCCAAGACGGATTGTTTCGCGCTGATTTCATCCTCATCGATCGCCAATGAAGCGGCGAAGAAAGCGGTGCTCAGGTTGTCGCCGAGCAGCAACGCCGCGTCATCGCTGAATCCGGGCGGGACTTTCATCAGCGTCCCATCGGCCAGCGGTACTCTCACGTATTGGGCCTGTCCGCCGTGCAGGCCGTGATCGGATTGTCGCCAACCAAACAATTGTCCGTGGGGACAGCGAGAGGTGAGCCCGCAGTTGCAGTAAAAGCAGGTTCCACAGTTCGTGGTGAACGGAGCACAGACTGAATCGCCGACGGCGAGTGTTGCCACTTCGCCACCGATTTCGGTCACCACGCCGACGAACTCATGGCCCATCACGGTGCCGGGTTGAAGGCCTGCTTCTCTGCCGAAGAACGGGTGCAAGTCGCTGCCGCAAAGTCCAGCAAGTTTGACTTCCACAATGGCGTCTGAGGGCGCTTCGATGCGAGGCAAGGGGATGGAGTCTACCGCAACGGTTTCGACGTCCCGGAAGCAGGCTGCTTTCATGATGCGATCAGTGAAACGAGAGGGGAATTGCCTACCGTTTAGGCAGGCGTGAGGCATCTGCGAACGATCCGAGCAATCGGCTCTCGGGCGCGGTCTCTGACGGTTTTTCGTAAAAGTTTTAAATGCTTTTCAGGTGAGTGTTTGCATTCATTAGGCGTCGTGCCGGCGACACCGTTGGCCCCAAAGCTGCATCCAGCGGGCGAGTGTACGAGCTCCATTGTGACTCGCCGCTGTAACTCGATGAGCAATTTTCCAAATTGGTCCAGGTAAGGGTTGTTGGTGGTGGACAGCGAAGGCTCGTTGGGAGCGAGCCGCAGTGTGGCGGATCGCCCGACCTATCACCTTGAGAAGGAAGGTTTCTACAAGATGTCGAGTTTGTCCAAGGGGCCAATGATGCTGGCCCTACTTTTAATTGGTGTGCTTTGCGTTGGGGTCATGGCGGCCCCCAGCGTCATGGCTCAAGAAGATGGAGCCGCTGAGGTCGAAGCGACCGAAGAAGGCGGTGAAGAGGCGGCAGAGGGCGAGGAAGAAGAAGCGCCCCCGATGCCTTACGATGATTTTGCGGCGACTCCTGATTTCCCAATCTTCGCCGTCAACAACCTGTGGATCTGCATTTCGGCCGCTTTGGTCTTCATCATGCACCTCGGCTTCACAACGCTCGAGGCAGGTCTCACTCAGAAAAAGAACGCGGTCAACATCATCTTCAAGAATGTGTGGATCGTCTGCACCGGCGTGTTGCTCTACGCCGTTTGGGGATTCCATGCGATGTACCCCGGCGACAACTGGCTCATCGGTGACTTCTTCGCGATGGGGAAGTGGATGGGCGGTGACTTGGGTGACGCGAAGCTCACCACGCCTGGCGGCTACGGAGCCGACTACACGATGTGGGCTGACTTTATCTTCCAAGCGATGTTCGCGGCCACGGCAGCGACGATCGTGTCAGGTGCGGTCGCTGAACGTGTCAAGTTGCCGACCTTCATGCTTTTCTCGACGCTGCTGGTTGGCTTTGCCTATCCGATCGTTGGTAGCTGGAAGTGGGGCTACGGCTGGTTGGATGACATGGGCTTCTACGACTTCGCTGGTTCCAGCATTGTCCACGCGTTCGGTGGTTTCGCGGCTCTTGCTTGCGTCATTATTCTTGGGCCGCGAGCTGGTAAGTACACCGCCGACGGCATCAAACCGATTGTCGGGCACAGCATGCCGCTCGCCGTCATCGGTGTGTTTCTGCTCTGGTTGGGCTGGTTCGGGTTCAACGGCGGTTCGGTTCTTTCGGCCGATCCTAAATTGGTCTCGTTCGTGTTCGTGACCACCACCCTCGCAGCCGCAACGGGTGCGATCGCCGCAATCGTTGGATCGTACATCCTGCTGCAAAAGCCTGACGTCTCGATGGCACTCAACGGTATTTTGGCCGGTCTTGTTGGAATCACGGCTGGTGCCGATGTCGTCTCTGAATTGTCCGCGATCATCATCGGAGCCGTCGCTGGTTTCATCGTCGTCGTGTCGATCATCGCATTCGACAAGATCAAGATCGACGATCCGGTCGGTGCTGTTTCGGTTCACGGTGTTTGCGGTGTTTGGGGTACTGTTGCGGTCGGGATCTTCTCGGCAGACCACAACCCTGTCACACAGTTGATCGGAACCCTCTCGATGGGTGCGTTCGCGTTTGTCTTCTCGATCATCGTCTTTGGCATTCTCAAGTTCACCCTCGGTGTTCGAGTGAGTCCGGAAGAGGAAATGATGGGCTTGGACATCAGCGAGCACGGAATGGCTGCTTACAGCGGCTTCGACGAGGAAGCAAAAGAGATGGCTGGGGTTTAATCGCCTCGCCGTGCTTTGAAACTTCTCGGCTCTTGCCTGGGCCAGAGAGTCCCGGTTTCCGGGTGTGTGTCCGCCTCACACGCCCGGAGCTGGGTTTCAAATTCGAACAAAGCGGTCCGGAATCTCCGGGCCGTTTTTTTTTATGCGCGGATCGAATTCACGAGTTCGCGCGCTGCGGCGGCGTTCGTCCTGATCTGGTTCCAGTCGCCGTTTTCAATCAATGATCGTGCGGCGATCCAGCTTCCGCCGATCGCTGCGACCCAGCGACAACGGAGGTAGTGTTCCAGGTTGCTTCTGTTGACTCCGCCCAAAGGGATGAATCGGGGTTCAAGGTGCGCGTAAGGCGTCACAATCGACTCGAGATGCTTGAGTCCGCCAGAGGATTCCGCAGGAAAGAACTTCATGAACCGGCAGCGGTGATGGATCAGTGCCGCGTCCAATTCGCTCGGGGTCATGATCCCCGGCGCAAAGGGCAGATCTCGCTCGCGGGCGGCTTCCAAGACGGCACCGTTGAGTCCGGGCGAGACTCCAAATTGGGCGCCGGCATCGACGACTTGATCGATTTGTTCGGGGGTCACGAGGGTGCCCGCCCCGACGATCATGTCCGGGAATTCGGATGCAACGATCCGGAGGGACTTCAGAGCATTCGGGGTTCGCAAGGTGAGTTCCATTGCGTGGACGCCGCCGTCGAGCAGGGCTTCACAGACCCGACGAGCTTGGTCGACTTGATCGATCGTTACCACGGCGATCAGTTTTGTTTCTGTGAGTCTCCGGAAGACTCCCGTTTCGATTGTCATTGTGGTCTTCGGAGATAAAACCAGGATCAAATTGGGCTTGCCGGGACCGGAGGGGTCAAATACGGCGGAACGCTTTGTATAAAGTACCGATTCTGAAGAAGCATCCTGGTCCGGCACCGATTGTATGACTGCGAATCGACTGTGCGTATTGACGCTCCTCGCCATCGCCACGTGCTGTGGAGTGAGTTTTGCCCAAGAAGAGGCCGAAACGGAGACGCCGGACCGGCGGGTGAGTGTTGTGCCGGTCGGCGTTCAGCGTTATTCGCCCGGGGGGTGGGGGGCGATCGCGGTCGTGGCGTCGAATGCCACGGATCAAGACGTCGAGGAGCGAATCGCGCTCTACGTCGGAGAGGATTCGAGTCTGCAATACGCGAAGCGGTTTTGGATTCCCGCCGGCTCGCGAAGACTGTCCTGGATCGCCGTCCGATTGCCGGAGGACGTTCCGCCGGATGCGCGTTCAGTCGACGTCTCGATGATTCGGCTCGTCGAAAACAGCGACGGTGGCGAGGGATTTGTCGAGAACTCACTCGGCATGTCGGTGCTGAAACGATCGGTGTTGATTACGACGGGGGAAGTCAACACGGCAGCGGTCTTTAACAAGGATTCGATCTCGTCCTACGGAACCCCCATGTCGATTTCGACCCGCGTCGTCGACACCATTTATTCCGGGCGAGAACCGAACGTGGAGAAGGTGCTCGACCTCGCGGTGATCGACCTCAATTCCAGTTTTCTACCGCCCACGCATCAGTGTCTTGATCAACTCGATCAACTGGTGATTGCCGGCGACAACCTTTTGGAAGACACCGTCGGAATGGATCTCGTCCGGGGTTGGATTCGCAACGGCGGGCGGGCTTGGATTCAGCTTGATTTGACTCCCGCAACGTTGGTGCAGCGTCTGCTGGGCGATGATGCGTCGTTCGAGGAAGTCGATCGCGTTGAACTGAACGACTTTGAATTTGTCAAAGGTGGTTTTGGCCCCGAAACCCGAGAGCCCTGGTCCTCCGAGGTGCCGGTGGAGTTTGTGCGAGTCTTTGCGGACATCGATGAAGTGGCCTTTCGGATCGAGGATTGGCCTGCCGCGTTTTGGTTGCCTTATGGCGAAGGCGAGATCCTGTTCACGACCTTGGGGGTGCGTGGTTGGCGAAATCGCGGGGACAACACGGTGGCCTACGATACGCTCGCGAGTCGTTTCTTCGAGACACGCAATCGACCGGCCAGTTTTGACGCGCCGATGATCAAGATCGTGGATCAGCAAATCGGCTATCGAATCCCTCCGCGAAGTTTGGCTGCCGGCGTTTTGGGTTTGAATGCGTTCGTGATCTTGGGCATGGGGTTGCTGTGGGCTCGTCAGCGACGGCTCGAGCGATTGGCGATTCTGATTCCGGTGACGACACTCGTGTCGGCGGGTTTCTTGGTAGCCGTTGGCAATCGCCAAACACAATCGGTGCCGTCAACCGTCGCAACGGGCCAACTGGTTCGAGTCTTAGACGCAACCGGTGAGCTTGATATCTCGACCGTACAAGCGGTCTACAGCCAAACGGCGGACGGGCTCGGATTGGTGTCGAAGCCTGGGACGTTGTCGTTCCCGCTCGAAGCCAGCGGTGGAGCCGAGACGCGACGGATCGAATGGGATGACGCCGGCTCCAGTCGATGGGCCGGAACGACGCAGCCCCCGGGTGTGGTGCGGCATTTGCGATCGGAATCGACGGTGGTGTTGGAAACTCCGATCGAAGCCATCGGAACTTTCGACGCCGATGGTTTTCGCGGCAGCCTTCGTGGTCTCGACGAAAAACGGTGTGAAGACGCGGTGGTCGTCGCCTCACCCGGTCCTTCGTTGGCGGCACAGCTGATCACCGACGACGGCGTGACGCAGTTCACCGCGGAGAAGCAAGGGCGTTTGCCGAAGAACCAATACTACAGCGACTCGCTGATCTCCGACACGCAACAGTCTCGGCAGCAGTACCTTCGCGAACTCTTGGCGTCACCCGAGGAGCAGCCTTTCGGAGATCAGATCTCGTTGCTCGTTTGGTCGGATCCGTTGCACGTCGGGAATCGTCTTGACGAACGTTTCGCCGAAATCGGTTCGTCGCTGATCTCGATTCCCATTCGCGTCACGCCTCCCGCCCCGGGTGTCGAGTTCAGCATTCCGACATCGTTCATCAAGACCGATGCCGTCGACAATGCGGGCGGTTTCTCAACGGTGTTTAACGTTCGGACCGGCGAGTGGTTGCCCGAATTGACCAAGCCAACCGAAGCGGTGTTGATCTTTCGGTTTCCACCGGCGGTTGCCTCGATGACCTTGAAGCGGATCGATCTCGATGCCCAGGTCACGGTGCCCGGCCGGACGCTTCGTGTCAAAAGCATGCAAGACGGCGAAATGAAGCCCGTGTTTGAGCGGCGTTCGCCGATCGGACGCTTCCAATGGTCCGTCGAGGGTGACCTGTTGACTCTGGAGCCTGACGGGAGCCTGCGACTCGTGGTTCAGATCACGGAGTCCGAAACGGCGGAATCGATGCGTGCGGATCAGTTGGACGCACGTGCGATCGCCGGTGACAGTACGACCTGGCAAATTGACTTTCTGCATCTCACCGCCACGGGCGTGATCGAGAGCGAATCGGAACCAAACTAAACCAAGGCGAATAGATCGTGGCTGAAGCAGAAGCGGTTGTCGAAACCAAGGACCTGACCAAACGGTACGACGAATTTACGGCGTTGGACTCACTGTCGATCACGGTGCGTCGCGGCCAAATTCTCGGATTCATCGGTCCCAACGGTGCGGGCAAGACCACAACCATTCGAATCCTCGTTGGACTTTCGAAACCGACGAGTGGTTCGGCGCGGATCGCCGGCGCCGATTGCTTGACCGAGTCTCGCAAGATCAAGCAGTTGGTGGGCTACATGCCGGACGATTTCGGCAAGTACAACAACATGCGAGTCAGCGAATACTTGGACTTCTTCGGAGCGGCGTACTCGATCGGGCGTCGTGATCGCACCAAGCGGATTGATGAAGTGTTGGAGATTGCCGGCGCGGGCTACATGAAAGACCTGTTCGTCGATGCTCTCAGCCGCGGGATGCAGCAGCGTGTCGCGATCGCGCGGACGTTGATGCACGATCCCCAAGTGCTGATCCTCGATGAGCCCGCCAACGGACTCGATCCGCAAGCTCGGATCGACATGCGATCGATGCTGTTGCGCCTCGCGGGAATGGGCAAGACACTCATCGTGACCAGTCACATCCTTCCGGAACTCGCCAGGGTGTGCGATATGGTGGCGATGATCACCAAAGGCAAACTTCGCGCGTTCGGGACGCTCGATGAGATCATGCGAGACATCCAGCAACGACGGACATTCGAAATTCAATTGGTCGATGATGACCAAGTCGCCCGCGTCGTGTCCTCGGTGCAAGGCTGGCTGAAACAGCACGATCAGGACGTCGATGTTCGTGGCGCACAGGCGGAGACGATGGTGCGCTTCACCACCAGTCTCAACGATCGCGAGATTACGCCGCTACTAGCTCACCTCGTCAGCGCCGGCGAAGCCGTCGCACAATTCCGCGAAGTCCCGACCGATTTGGAAGATGCGTTTCTATCGGTCGCAAACGAGGAGCGGCCTCGAGCTTCGGCCGCACAGGCTCCCGCCACGGGTGGCACGGAGGTGGCGACCTCATGAGCCGTCCACTCAATCCGCTTGTACGCCGGGAGTTCTTCGGCATTCTCCGGTCGCCCAAAGCATTCGGAACCCTTCTTGCGTTGACGATCGTCTTCTCGATCGCCGTTCTCATGCGATGGCCCGCCGACGGAACGGTCGACTTGAGCGGCTCGCAGTCGCTGGAGGTGTTTCGGATTTTCGGCTACGGATTGCTGGCGGGCATCGTCTTCTTGGTCCCGGCATTTCCTGCCACCTCAATCGTCAATGAGAAGACCGACGGGACACTCGCGTTGCTGCTGAATTCGCCGCTGACGCCGATCTCAATTTACGTCGGAAAGCTGGCTGGTATTCTGCTCTTCGCGTTTCTCGTGTTGCTGGCGAGTTTGCCCGCGGCGGCCGCCTGTTACGCGATGGGCGGCATCGATCTTTTTGGCGGACTCGGCCTGTTGTATTTGGTACTCACGCTGCTGATTTTTCAGTACGCGACACTCGCACTGTTGGTGAGCAGTTATGCGCAGTCGGCCGATGCTGCCGTCCGGTTGACGTACACCATCGTGCTCGCGTTATTGTTGGTGACGTTGGTTCCTCAGGCCTTCTTTCCTGGCAACCAAGGACCCATCGGTCAGCTCGCCACGTGGCTCAGTTCGCTGTCGCCGATCCCGGTCATGATGCAGTTGATGGGGGATGGGAGTCTGAGTTCACGGGGGTTGATGGAGTCGCCGAGTTCATCGGCGTTTTTGTTTTTGACGATCGTCAGCGCGATGATCTTTGCGGCGGTGACGATTTCGCGTTTGAACTTTCGCATCTTCGATCGTTCCAAGTCGCAGGGTGTGATCACAGATGACTTGGGGCTGACGGCTCGCTTGGTCCGCCGATTCGTTTACATCGTCGACCCACAACGGCGCAAAGCGGGCATCCCTTGGTACCTCAATCCGGTGATGGTCAAAGAATTTCGTTGTCGGAAATTCGGACGCTCGCAGTGGCTGTTTCGATTGGTTGCGGTCTGCGCCGTGATCTCGATCGTGCTGATTTTTGCGGCCGCGACCAGTGTGACCTCCTGGGGCGTCGAAACCATCGGTGGATTGCTTGTCGTGCTGCAGGTGATCCTGGTCGTTGTGATGACACCGAGTCTCGCGTCGGGGTTGATCAGCGGTGAACGGGACGGAGGCGGTTGGGAACTGTTGCGGCTGACACCGCTCTCGGCGGCAAAGATCGTGCGTGGGAAATTGCTCAGTGTTCTATGGACACTGTTGCTGGTTCTGATGGCGACGGTGCCCGGCTACTTGGTGATGATCTACATCCGCCCTCAGATGTCCTATCAAGTTCAGATCGTGATGATTTGTCTGGCCTGGACCGTGATCTACACGCTCGCAATCAGCAGCGCGATGGGGAGTCTGTTTCGGTCGACGGCCGTCGCGACTTCCGCCACCTACGTCACGGTGATGCTCTTGTTTCTCACGCCGTTGCTGATTTGGTTGGGGCGGGACGCTCCGTTCGGCCATTCGGTCGTCGAGAACGCGTTGACGGCCAACCCGGTCGGAGCGGCGCTCAGCATCATCGAGACGCCCGGCTTCGAAGGCTACAACTTGTTGCCGGGTGCCTGGATTGTCGCCGGCGTCGTTTCACTTGTCATGTTCTCCATTTTTGGTCTGCAGGTATGGCGTCTTACGCGTCCCGTTTGATTTTTCCGGCGCTGCTCGCGTGCTTGCTCTGCCTCGACTCGAGAGCGGAAGCACAGGATGAGATTCCGGAGATCGATGTCGTCGATTTGGTCATGTTCGATGACCCCAAGTTCAAGTTTCCCGAGCCTCGATTCGAGATCCCGACGGACCCGATTCGTGTTTGGATGAGTGCCCTTCAACGCGCCGAGGACACCGAACTTCAGCGAGTCACGCTCGACACGCTCTCGATCGCCAAGCGTCTCGGAATGGAGGGGCTCGACGCATTCAAACCAACACTCATCGAGCTGCTTTCACGTGAGGAACTCGATCTGTCCGTCCGTCGATCGGCGGTGTCGGTGATGATTCATCTGGACGCTCGTGAAGAAGCGAGCCTGCTCGCGAAGCAGGCAGAGCAGTACGGCGAACCGATCGCCGAAATCGTCGAGTCGGCGCTTGCGAGTTGGCAGTCCGGTGAGCTGCAAGATCGTTGGTTGCAGCGGGTTCAGGAGGGGCAATCGGGCCGGCGTTCATTGATCCGTGGTGCCGAAGGATTGGGAGCGTTGAAAGCAGTCGAGGCTGCGAAACCGCTGACCCAGTTGGTCGAAAACGATGGAGCCGCAATGGGAATTCGGCTGGCAGCGGCACGCGCATTGGGACGAATACCGTTTGAGGATCAGCTTTCACTCGCGGACCGTTTGGTTTCGTCGGCGAAAACGGATGTGCTTCGCGGCGTCATGGCGGTCGCCGTGCTGGATGATCGCGACGACGCAAGTGCGGTCGACTCTTTGAAGCCGCTGGTTGCGAATCGAAGCAGCGCCGTTCAAGCCGAAGCGTTGCGTGCACTCTATGAGGTCGATCCGCTACTTCCGCTTGAGTTCGTCGAGGCGGAGATCCAAAACGGCGATGTCAACGTTCGCCGTCCACTGGCTCGCTCCATGGTTCGAAGTCACGATGCGAAATGGGTAGAAACGCTCGCCTCGTTGCTCAACGACGTGAATCCTTCGCTTCGACGAGAGGTCGCCGCGTCGATGGTCTACCTCGCGAATGAACACGGTCTGCGGGACGAGGTGGTCGCCGAAGCGAGTCGCGTCATTGCAAGAAACGAGTGGCGTGGTTGTGAGCAAGCGACGATCGTTTTGGTCAATTTGGAAATCAAAGAGATCGGTGATCGTCTCGTCCAACTGATGGACCACCCGCGCGGCGAAGTCCAGGTGACCGCTGCGTGGGGGCTGCGGCGATTCGCACTCGAAGAGCATCTGCCGGCAATGTTGAGGCGTGGCAAACAAGTCTATGCCGGTTTTCGAAACGGCGAGCTCAACCTGAACACCCCAGGTGCCGAGCAGTTGATCACGCAGTTGTTCATGGCGTTCGGGCAGATGCGGTACTCCGAGTCGGAGGGTCTGATTCGTGATTACTTGCCGAAAGATTTTTCGCTCGGTGATGACGCTCGGACCGCAGCCGCCTGGGCCATCGGGTTTTTACACGAAGGCAAAGCGACGCCTGATGTCACCGCGATTCTGCTGGGACGACTAAACGACGTCACGAGCACTTTTGCGGAGATCAGTCCGGTGCGTGCGATGGCGGCGATCAGTCTGGCCCGAATGAAGAGCGAGGCGGCCGTCCCCGACCTGCGACAGTACATGTTCGGTGATGGTTCTCACACGGATCAGGCCTGTGGTTGGGCGATCGAGCAGTTGACGGGTGAGCCGAAGCCGCCTGTGCGTCTGGGACCACTGACGAAGCACAACAAGTGGTTTCTCGCTCCTCTGCAAGACGGCGATGACGCCGAGTAGTCCCTGCCGGGTGATTGCCGCCGTTTTCCCCGAAAACCCGCGGTGAGCGTGTTGCGGCTCACCAAGACGGAGATCTCGACGTTGTTGCGACCCCAAAACGACAGTGCCTAGCCGATCAACAGGTGAAAACCTGAGATGTTTGTGAAGCCTGTTGTCGTCGGCTTGCAGTATGTCGGCTAGGGCTCCCCTCAATCGTCATCGTCAAATCGCGTTTCACACCCCGGGCGGTCGCTGCGGTCCTGCGACGGCATGGCTGATCCATGATCGCATTCTCGGGAATTCCGGTGCAAGGATCGTAGTGCACAATCGTTCGCCCATGCGGATCGACGTTGCGTTGCTCGTGCCCGTTGGATGTGGGGAAACCGTGAATCAAGAAATTACGGCGCTGCCAATTTGCCGTGGCTATGATTGGACGGAGACCGCAGAAAGTGACAGATGATTGGTTCGGCGAAGCATCTTCAAGTGAAACTCCGAGACGGCAAAACGCAGATGAAAACTAGAATCAACCGACGTCGACGCGGTGGCCGACGTTTGACCTGCGAAGCGTTGGAGAGACGCGAGCTCCTCGCTTCAGACGTGCTGACTTTTGTTCTGGATTTCAAGGAAGCGAGTCAGCCGGATACGGTCGATGACCTCGGCAATATCGTTTCTGATTTCGACGTCGTCTCGTTCGGTTTCAACGCGGCTGATTTTGACACGCTGGCGGATTCGATACTGCGACGAGTTCACGACGACTTTTTCGATGAGTTGGTGGGAACACCAGCCGGTCCCGTCGGCAGTGAACTCGCGTTGGACTTTGTGATCGGCGATATCGGAACGGTACCGGCGGGCCTCACGGAGTACTACTACATTCACATCGGCACGGAACTCAGTGCACTCAATCCCACTGACACGTTGGGGGCGGCTGTCTTTAGTGGTGTACGAGACGCTTCGGGGGTTGGGCCAGCCGCGACCGTGGAGGTCGGCGATGTGGTCGGCTCGGTTTTTACAGATAAGTTCAACGGATTTACCTTTGTGACGCCGCCCGACGCGTTTACGGGGGGACGGTTCACGCAAACGACCAACGCGATCGCGTCGACCATTTCGCAGCAGATCGGGCGGACGCTGTCTTTGGTCTTTGTGGATGATACGGATTCCGTTCAACCGACGCCCGGCGTCAGCCCGATCATGGCGACGTTCCCGCCACTTCCCAACATGGACCTCGTGACGGATCGCGAATTCTCGATCACCGCGGTCGATGATGGCGTCGCGATGTCGGTGCAGCAGCAAACGCAGCAACTTGTCGATGCGGTCGGTTTGACTGCCACGCCCGCAGGAACGATCAGTGGTACGGTCTACAGCGATGTCAATCAAAATGGTGTGCAGGATTCCGGGGAAGTCGGAATCGGTGGTGTGATCGTCTACGCCGACTACGACAACGACGTGCAGTTGGATATCGGCGAGCCGTTTGCCACGTCCAATGCCAACGGCGAATACACCGTGACGGGAATCGTTCGTGATAACGTGCCGCTACGACAACTCAATTCACAGGATTTGCGACCGACCGGAACTGAGGCGACGTCGATCGTGTTCACAGAGTTTTCGGAGCAGTCCCCCGACTTTATCGAACTACAGAATGTGAGCGGCGAAACGATCGACACGAGCGGCTGGTTCATCGCAGCGAATGCGGGGTTCGACCAAAACGCCATTATCAATGCAGCCAATCCGTTTACATTCAACATGCCGTCCTTGCTCGCCCCTGGTGAGATTCTGACAGTCACGGACAGCGCCTCCGATCCCAACTTTTGGGGTAGCAACCTGAACTTCGTCACAGCAACGGGCGGTTGGTTTCTTCTCGTGGATAATGAAGGGGCGGTGCGTGAGTCACTCTTCGCAGGTTTCGGCGCGGAGGAGATCGCAACCTTCAACGTGACGATCAACGGTCAAACTTTCACCGCTGACGATCTGGACTGGCAGGGTGACGGCATCACCTACACCACCTTGACGAGCCAGTCGTACCAGCGCGTCGGGTCGGCCGATACAAACACGGCGGACGACTTTGCAGTACAGCTAACCTCTCAAAATGTCCTGAACGAGGGGCTCGATCCCGAGTTCGGGCTGACCAGCGCGGCACGGGTGGTCACCGGGGTGAGTGGCAACGACGTGATCAATGTCGACCTCGGAAACTTCATTCCTGGCTCCGCCGATTTTACTTTTTTTACGGCGCTGACATCCGCCGGCAATCGTGAACTGTATCGCACCGATGGCACTTCGGCGGGGACATCGTTGGTGCGGGACCTTTCGGGAAGTATCTCGTCGAGCCCCGATGGTCTGGTTTGGAATGGCAACACGCTGTTCTTTTCCGCAACGACCAATAGCGGGCAGCGTGAGCTGTATTCCAGCGATGGAACCTTCCCTGGCACCGGAATCGTGCGGGACTTGAGCGGCGCGACGAGCAGCGACCCGCAAGATCTAACGCTGATGGGAAGCACGGTCTTCTTCACGGCGGTCCGTTCGGATGGTCAGCGTGAATTGTTCCGAAGCGATGGAACGTTCCCAACGACGACACTGGTGCGTGATCTCTCAGGCGTCGTCAGTTCCGAGCCGGAGGATTTAACCGTCATCGGCTCGCAATTGTTTTTCACGGCGCTCACGAGCAGCGGGCAACGGGAGTTGTTCGTTACCGACGGGACGTTTGCAGGGACGCAACTGGTCCGCGACCTTGCGGGGAGCACGAGTTCCGATCCGGATGAGTTGGTCGATTTCAATGGCGAACTCTATTTCACCGCATTGCAATCGAACGGCCAGCGAGAACTTTTCAAGAGTGATGGAACGTTTGGCGGAACGTCATTGGTGGTGAACCTCAACGGCGCCTTGAGCGGTGATCCCGAAGACCTTTCACCCGCGGGTCAAGGCATGTATTTCACCGCGACGGTTGGCACCGATCGAGAACTTTACTTCACCGACGGTACCAGCGATGGCACGTTTGTCGTTGTTGATCTCGCCGGCAGTGGTAACCCCTCCGATCTGACGGTCATCGACAACACGGTTTATTTTGTGGGGAGGATCAGTGGTGGCGAGCGCGAGCTTTACATTGCGAACCAGAACGGCACTCATTCGAAGCTCGTGCGTAACCTATCGGGAACGATCTCCGGCACGCCGCAGCAATTGACACCACTTGGAGACAAACTCGTTTTCACGGCGCGACGAAGCGACGATAACCGCGAGCTGTTTATCAGCGACGGCACGTTCACCGGAACCAGTCTCGTCAGGGACCTTTCCGACACCACCAGCAGTGTTCCACGGCAACTGGCGACACTCGGCGGCAATGTCCTCTTCTCGGCCGTTCGGTCGACGGGCGAACGCGAAGTCTTTCAGAGCAATGGGACTCGCATCGGGACAATCTTCGTCGCGAATTTGTCTGGCACGGCAAGCTCCGAGCCGGAAGACTTTACTCCCGCGCCGCTGGTTGAGTTTCTAGCCCATACCGCTGCGGCGTCGGCCCGATCGATTGGAGACGGGGCCGCTCTGTTGCAGCAAGGATTGGACGTCAATCAGGACGGCGAGTTCTCCGTTCGTGACGTTCTATTCGTTGTCAACGAGATGGCTCGAGAGCGAATCGTCGCGGGAGAACCGATTGACGTGACTGGGGATGGACGTCTCACCGCTCGGGACGCGTTGTTCATGATCAATCGGCTCTCGGCGAAGTCGAACGGCGGATCGCAACTCGAAGGCGAACTGTTGTACGGGGATCTGCCCGACAGGATTGATTCCGAATCCGTCGATGCGACCCTTCCGCTTGTCACGCTGACCGATGATGTCGAGCTGTTCTGAGCGAGGCAAATCAAACGCGATCAAGGCTCGGATTTGCGGCGGGGCCGAGCCCGTCCCTGTTTTTCCCACATCGCTTGACGTTCGGTGAAGCGTTCGCGTTGTTCTTCCGTGATGGTGTCTTTGCATTGGGGACAATGCACGCCGGGTTCAAAGTCGGCGTGCTGCTGGTCGTCGGCGGAAACCGGCCAACCACAGGCGTAGCACATCACGTGCTCACCTTCGACCAGGCCATGGCCGACGGAGACGCGTTGGTCGAACACGAAGCAGTCGCCTTCCCAGAGCGATTCGGCCTCGGGGATCTTCTCCAAGTATTTGAGGATGCCGCCGCGAAGGTGGTACACCTCCTCAAAGCCCTTTTGCTTCAGTAGCGCGGTCGACTTTTCACAGCGGATGCCGCCGGTGCAGAACATCGCGACTTTCTTGTGCACCGTCGGGTCCAGTTCCTGATCGACGTAGTCCGGGAACTCTCGAAACGATTCGGTGTGTGGGTTGGTCGCGCCTTGAAACGTGCCGATCGCGACTTCGTATTCGTTACGCGTATCGATCACCAGGACGTCGGGGTCCGCGATGAGTTTGTTCCAGTCGGCAGGGTCGACGTAGGTTCCCACCGCTTCATTGGGGTCGATGCCTTCGACACCCATCGTGACGATCTCGCGTTTGAGTCTGACGCGGCAACGTCGAAACGGCTGGTCGGCGCAGCGCGACTCTTTGACTTCGAGTTCGCGAAATTCCGGAATCTCACGCAGGTGTTGTAGCACCGCATCGATGCCGTCGCGGGAACCGGCGATGGTGCCGTTGATGCCTTCTTCGGCGAGAAGCAGTGAGCCGCGGACTTCGTTTTCCGCGAGCACCCGTTCGAGCTCGGGCCGGAGCGCTTCGTGGTCGGAGAGTGCCACGAAGCGGTAGAGCGCCGCAACGACGAACGGTGGTTCGGGTTGGTTTTCGGCGCTGGACATCAGGACGCGGGGGTGGATGGGACTCGCACTCAAGAAAGTGGGGCTAGGCCGGATTCAATCGAGAATGCGAGTGTTACCGAAACGTCTCCGATCGAACGTCTGATTCAGAGCAGCATTCGAAGCGACGCCATTGCCGTCGCGTAATCGGGTTCTTCGGCGACTTCGCCGACCACTTCCTTGTGCGCGATTTCGCCATCGGCGTTAAGCACGAAGACCGCTCGGGCGAGGATCTTGAGTTCCTCGATCGTGAGCCCCCAATCGGTTCCGAACCCGTGCGTTTGGTAATCGCTGGCGGTTCGCATCTTGATGTCTTCGGCGCCGCAAAAACGGGCTTGAGCGAAGGGGAGGTCGCGGCTGACGGTGACGGCATTGACTTTGTCGCCGAGCGCCGCGAGTTCTTCGTTGAACTTCTTGGTTTGCACGGCGCAAACGGGCGTGTCCAAACTGGGGACGACGCTGAGGATCGTCGGTTTGCCCTTCAGATCGGCGAGGGTCAATGCTTGGATGCCATTGTCGGCGTAGTGCAGAGTGAACTCCGGCGCTGCCGAACCGACTTCGAGCGCTTCGCCCTCAAGAGTCATCGGATTGCCTTTGAAAGTGATCGCACCCGGTTGTGCCATGGCTCAGTTCCTTACGTAGTTTGACTACCGGTACGCCGTGGGACGTCACCGGAAAAGTATGCGAGGTTTCGACAGCGGGTGTTTTTGAATCACCCTCGTTCACCCAGATTATGAGAGTAGCGGTATCGTTCCGAAAAGGGGGGCCGATCAGCTCGGTTTGCAGTCACCACAAAAGCCGTGTTCCACGGACGGTTCGCTGTGGCCGGTAGCCGTACGCGAGTGAGTCTTGCGAATTGGGCCGGGAGACGGGGACCGGGCCCGGTGAAGATAGCAACGTGAAGAGTCCGCTGGACAGTGCGCGATGAAGCGAACAGCCCATTGCAAAAGCTTCTCACGGGCCGGCGTTTCAGCTTCTATACTGCTGACATGAAGAAGGAGCCGTATTCTCCTCGTGACCCCCACCGTTCGACGTTGGAAACGACGCTTCATGGAGGGTCTACGACGACTCGCAGCCATGGTCGATCGACGATCATGGATGTGGTGCGTCAGGCGCCGATCGGGCCATTGTCGCCCGTCATCGCGGGCCTGCTCACGGTCGTGCTGATCTGCGCGACGCTCTACGTCGGATGGATGATTCGCCAAAGCATCCGCACCAGCATCCGCGAGTCGCTGGAGACCGTGCTCGCGGCGAATGTTGCGGCGCTCGAACTTTGGCTTTCTGAGCAGCGCGACGAAGTCGAATCGCTCGCGAGTGATCCGATCATTCAAGTCGCCGCGCGGCGCGTGTTGGAAACGAAATCGGGGAGTGAGCCGGTCGTGCCTGTCGAACAGACCGAGCGTTTGGTGACCGCGGGTTATCTCGGCTGGGCGGTCCTCGATCCGTTGGGATCGGTCGTCCAATCCAACGACGGTCGATTCGATGGGCAGCGTTTTCCCGTCGGAAGCGAGACGATCCGAAAACTCGAAACGGGACGCGGCGCGATCGCGATGCCCTTTGAGATCGATGGTGGTGACCCCGAGTCCGGTCTGACGGCGTTGATGTGCGCCGCGGTTCCGATTCATTCGGGGCTCAAACGAATCGGCATGCTTGCCATCGTCATTGATCCCGGGAAGCAATTCACCGAGATTCTGTCGATCGCTCGGATGGGTAGCAGTGGTGAGACGTATGCATTCGACCGCGACGGCGTGTTGATTTCGCGAAGCCGATTCGAATCGCAGTTGCGACGTGCGGGACTACTCAACGCGGAGCAGCCGAGTCCACTCAAAGTGTTGATTCGCGATCCCGGGTTCGATATCCGCACCACTCCGATCGGCGAAGCCAACCCGCAGACTTGGCCGATGACGCGAATGGCTGACAATGCGACGCGGGGCGGGCAAGGCGTCGATGTCATGGGCTATCGAGATTATCGTGGGGTCCAAGTCGTCGGTGTCTGGCGTTGGTTGCCCGAATACGACTTTGGTGTGACGACCGAACTCGATGTCGATGAAGCATTCGAGCCGCTCGCGATCCTGCAGCGGGCTTTCTTTACCCTCTTGGCGTTGGTGACGCTGGCGGGTTTCGTTCTGTTTGCGATCGCTTGGATCACGCGCGAAATTCAACCATCACCGGACAAGGGCGAGGACCTTCGACGGCTCGGTCAGTACACGCTCGGCCAGAGAATCGGTCGAGGAGGAATGGGGACCGTGTACTTGGGAGAGCATGGTCTGTTGCATCGGAAGGTCGCGGTCAAAGTTTTGGAGAATGCGGATGCGACGGATCGGACGTTGGGGCGATTTCGTCGCGAGGTTCAGTTGACGGCCCAATTGCAACATCCCAACACCATTGAGATCTATGACTTCGGTCGCACGGAAGACCGAACCTTCTTTTATGTGATGGAATTTGTCGACGGCATCTCACTCGAGCAACTCGTCGACTTCTATGGCCGCCAACCCGCGGAACGCGTGATCTATTTGTTAACGCAGATTTGTGGTTCGATCGCCGAAGCCCACGAAGCCGGGATGGTTCACCGCGACATCAAGCCCGCCAACGTATTATTGACGGCTCGGAGCGGAATCTTTGATCTGATTAAGGTTCTCGACTTCGGCTTGGCAAAGCAGATCGACCATGAATCAATGCAGTTGACGCGTGTCGATTCGCTCACGGGAACTCCTCTGTACATGTCTCCGGAGTCGATTCGGGATGCTTCGGCAGCGGACCGGTTGAGCGACATTTATTCGATCGGTGCCGTGGGATACACACTCCTCACAGGCGTCGCACCCTTTGATGGCGAGACTTCTGCGGATGTTTGCGCTAAAAAACTGCACCAAGAACCCGAGCGCCCCGACGAACGGCTCGGTGCGGCCCTTGCCAATGACCTTCAGCGTGTGTTGTTGGATTGTCTCAGTCTCGACCCCGAAAAAAGACCGGGTTCGGTGCCGGATCTCGTTTCACGATTGATGAGGTGCCAGGACAGTGTCGGCTGGAACCAACATGACGCGGCTCTTTGGTGGCGTGAAATCTTTGACGGTCCCTACCTGGACGAACTGGGCGTCGAAGACGAACATCCCTCGGCCGGTGGCACAAAGGGTGACACCGCAGTGAATGAAAAACCCCGCAGCGACAAACGCCTCAGCACCGTCGCATAACTTCATCTCCCTCCCACTTCCCCAAGCAAGCCTGCTGCGTGTTCGGTTCAAAACAACGTAAGAAACCTGCTGAGCTCGATTGGGCGCGGTTGTTAGCGCTGTTGGAGAGCGAAGGAGACGACGCCGCAGTCGAAAGGCTGTTTCCGGTCGCACGAAACGAAAGTTATCTCGACGCGCTTCGCCGCCTCAATGCGAAACACGCTGCCGAAGCAGTCGCGCTTGGGCGTCAGGTCGAAGCGGGGGCGCGTTTGGCGCAGTATCCGACGCTGGCGATCGCGGGGATGCTCAACGGCGGCAAGACCAGCTTGGTCGCATCGATGTTGAGTGAACGTGGCCGCGCTAGAACGTTACGAGGCGTCGCCAATCGTCACGGCACCCATCGGTTCGTGCTTTGGTTGCCGTCCCGCTGGCGCGAGGAGCCGTCTCTTTGGGAGTTATTGCTCGAGGACTTTGGAAACGCGGTCGGTCACGCCCCGGAGTTGTTGGCCGAGGATCCGGATGAGGCGCACGAGCAATACAACAATCGAACGGGTGGCGAGGATGCGCTGGGTGTGCCGCTCGTCGCCACCGACCCCGCACTGGATGAGCTTCGAGTCGGTTTGCTCGATTGCCCCGACATCGTTTCGGACGAAGTCTTCGGTGTTGGCTCACCCGAACAACGACGTGATCTATTGGGCAAGGCTGCCACGTTTTGTTCGGCTTTTCTGATCGTTTCGACACCGAGCATGGCTCGCGACCGAACACTCGGCGAAATTTTGCACACCGTTTCGGACCTGATGCCCGGCGTTCCACGTTACCTCGCGGTCAACAAAATCCGTGAGGGCCAACTGGAAGATGTGCTGGAATCCTTCGAACCGCAAACGAGCAAATACGATGTGAAACAGGTCTATGGGGCCTACGATTTTGAGATTCCGGGCTGTCGCGCGTTAATCCCTTCTACGAACAACGAACCCGCGGCCGACGAAAAACCGTTGCCGGTCTTCTTCGAGATCGATCCTGATTCTCAAAAGAATATTGCCGGAGCGATTGCCGACGAACGCCTGTTAACGCAGCTTCCGGCCGAACTGGAACGTCCTGAGTCGTCCGATCGGTTTTTGCTCGGTCGCCAGGCAGCATTGCGTCGGGCGTTGCTTGACCGAGGCATGGAGTCGATCGAAAAAGGTGCCGAGGAATCGGATCGATTGGCGACGCGCGCTCGAAAAACGATGCTCGACACCACAGTGAGTCTTTTCACAAAGACCGATGCGAGTGGGAAAATCAGCGATGTTCGAATGCACCAATCGGAGCGGATCATTCGCCAGATGGCCGACGCGTTCTGCGAAGCCGCGCCGTGGTACGCCAAGTGGGGCGTGCGCATCAATAACTTCATTCAAAAGCGCGCCCGTGCCGCGTCGGACTTGCTCAAGCAATACACGCCGACTGCGGTGACGGAGCGGTATGCCGAGTCAATCAAAAAGAAGTTCACAAGTCGAAAGGTCGGCCATCTCGTCGATCCGAACGAACTCGATTTGGCTCTACGTCGTTTCGGAGCAGCACTCACGTTGCCGCACTGGTTCGGCGGTGACACCGAACCGGAGAATGAACCGGCATGGAATCAGCGACTCGAGGAAACGCTACGGTTGTTCGACGCCAATGATCGCGTCCAGTTGGATGAGGAACAGCTCGAAAAAGTGGCGGAGGAAATGTGGGCACAGATTCCGAGTCACAAGAAGCTGGCTTACGGATTGACGCCGCTGGCAGCAATGCTCGCGACCTTTGGAAGTGTGCTCATGATTCCATTCGACTTTGGCTCCACGTTGGTGGTGGCCAATGCGTCGATCGTCGAACTCTTGGCGGCGGCCGGGCTGACGGCGTTTTCCGCCTATTGGGCGGGCGGAAAGAGTGCGCAAACGCTGAGTACTCAGGCTGCGGTGGAGCAGATGTCCTTGTTCTACGGGATCCTCTGCCGACAGGTCGGTGTCGATCCTGGAGAGCCACTTCCGACCGTGCAAATGAAGCAGAGCTCCTTTTCGTTCCCGCGTCCCAAAAACCTCTCGGATTCGGTTTCCGAGGACGGCCAACCGGTGCTTGGTGTTTACCGCGTCCGCAAAGGTTTTCGCAAGGAAATGTCCAAGCTGCTGAATGACGGCGGCTGACTCTTTTCGACATGATGATTTGATGCTCCCCGATTCACTCAACCCGTCCGAATCAAGCGGTGATGCGTTTGCACGTCGCGTCCGCCGCGCCGCGCAAGCCGTGCTCGGCGAGAGCGAAACCGGCCGTCAAGTTGTCGCGCTGTGTGACGACCACCACCATGCTCGTGACCAGATTCTCCGTGACCGCAGCGGCGGCGCCCTGGTCATCGCCGTCGTGGGTGCCACTGGCCAGGGAAAGTCATGGCTCGTGAAGCAACTCACCCGGCGGTCGGATGCGGCGGCGGCGATTCGAAGCGGCAATCGACTGGATGAAGCAACCGAGCATTTGGTTTGGATCGGTCCGCAGCCGCCCGCAGATTTAGATCAGCGATACGAACACTATGTTCGAGTTTCGCAGGACGAAATGGAACCGCTCGGCACGCCCTATATGGTGGTCGATGCGCCCGGTGCAACGGATGAACGACCGTCAATCGCGGCCGTCGCCGAACGAGCGCTCTCGCTCGCGTCCGCTGTGTTGTTGGTGGTCTGCCGCGATCAAATTCGAGGCAAGACACCGAGTAGCCTAGCCGTTGGGAGCGAGGGCACGATCGTCATTCCGGTCATCAACATGATCGGAGATCGCGATGACGAATTAAATGTCGACATCGATGCTTTTCTCGCCAATCTGCGTAACCAGGCACCCTCAAGCATCGTCGCACCACCGATCCAGATCGAAGACTTTGCGATTTCGGGACGCAACGATTCCGAGGTCGGAAGCGAGGCCGCCGAAGAAGTCGCCCGGCGTTTGAAGTCCGAGTTGGAAGCGAATCCCGACTCGGATCGCCGTCGCCATTCGCGTTTGTCCGCGCTTGATGCACGGTTTCGCGCCGCGCTCAGCGGCATCCTCGCGGATCAATTGCCTGGTCTGACGACGGCCGTCAATCGGTTGAACGCCGAGGCTCGCAAGCTACCCGGCGAGGTCGCTCAAACTCTCATCGGTTCGAACGGTCCGATGCAGGCGGCCGTGCGAAGCCGACTGAGACTGAAGTTGCTCACCAACACGGGCGCGATTTGGTTTCCTTACCGGTCGGTTCTTGGCACCTTGAATTTGACGCACGGGGCATGGGATCGCGTCATCATGTCGCTTTCAGGCTCGTTGCCGTCGCTGGTCAGTACGATCTGGACATCGACCCAGTCGTTGCTGTCCGATCGTGACGCGAGCAATGAAGTACGTGACGGCTTGCAGCGTCGAAGCGCTGCTGCGGTCACGGATCGGATCGGGCCGTTGGCGTCACAATTCCGAGACGAGTTGGCGATCCTACCCAAAGCGGTTGGGTCGGAGTCGGACTCCATCAACGCCATGGGAGGTAACGTGGCTTCGTTGGCGGGTACCGAAGCGCTCGCTGAAAAGTCGCATGCGATTTTTGAAGCGTCGATCGATAACCACGGGATCGAGCGTGGAACATCGATCGTGCTCGCCGTGATCGGGACCGGAATCTTTTGGACGCTGATGGCTGGCCCGTTCGTGGCGCTCTATTCCCAGTACATCGGGGCCAGTTTCGAAACACTGTCCGGCGGAAAGTCGTCGATGGAACACTTTCCAACGCCCGAGTTCTCGACCATCGTGACGAGTCTCCTCTTGTCGCTGTTGCCGACATCGATCTTTGCCATGATCGCCCTTTCGATCGCTCAATCAGCCGGGCGCGTCGAATCCGCTATCGGCATGATTCGTGACGGACACGACGAAGCGATCTCGGAACTGCAGCGAGATCGCGTGCTGCGACTGCGTTGGGACGATCCGTTGCTCACCGATGCCGAGTTCCTGGTCTCGGCCGGCACCGATGCCGATCGTTCGGGATAAACTATCGTCGGTGTCGTCCCCTCCCCCACTGCTTCTCCCACCCGAAGGCCTCGCACCATGACGCGTTTCTTGTCGTCACGTTCTCTGATCGTGACTCTTCTGCTGGCGGCATTCCCCGGGATGCTCATCGCCCAAAGCGACAAGCCCAACATCATCTACATCATGTCCGACGACATGGGATATTCGGACATCGGTTGCTATGGAAGCGAGATCGACACGCCGAACCTGAACGCGATGGCGGACAAAGGTCTTCGCTTCACCCAGTTTTATAACACTGCGCGGTGTTGTCCCACACGAGCGTGTTTGTTGACTGGGCTGTATCCACACCAAGCCGGCGTCGGTCACATGATGAGTGATCGAGGGTATGACGGATACCGAGGCGACCTCAATCGGAACTCAGTGACGATTGCCGAAGTCCTCCGCACGGCGGGCTATCGGACGTACATTTCCGGCAAATGGCACGTCACCAAAATGATCAAACCGATGAGCGAGGCCGACAAGCATAATTGGCCACTTCAACGGGGATTTGACCGTTTTTACGGCACCATTCACGGGGCCGGTAGTTTCTTTGATCCGAACACGCTGACACGAGACAATCAATACATCTCGCCGGTCACCGATCCGGAATACGGGCGTGATCAGCGAACCAACGGCACGTTCTACTACACCGACGCGATTGCCGATCATGCGGTTCGATTCATCAATGAGCATCACTACCAAAATGGTGATCAGCCCTTCTTTATGTACGTGGCGTTCACCGCAGCGCACTGGCCGATGCACGCTTTGGATCACGATATCGCCAAGTACAAAGGCAAGTACGATGCCGGCTACGAGGCGATTCGTAAGGCGCGCTACGCAAAGATGATTGAGTTGGGTGTGATCGATGAAAACGCCACGGAGAATTGGCCACTCGACGAGAGCTGGAAAGAAACAAAGTTCCTGGATTGGGACAAACGCAACATGGAAGTCTATGCGGCGATGATTGACAGCATGGATCAAGGTATCGGACGTATCCTTGAGTCGCTCAAGAATACCGGCCAGTTTGAAAACACGCTGGTCTGCTTCTTTCAAGACAATGGTGGGTGCGCCGAGGCTTATGGGCGTCGCAACGATGGCAAGCCTCGCGCGGACGCTCCACCTTTGCCTCCACTGGACGACGACTATTTGCAGCCCGACATGCAGCCCAAACAAACCCGAGACGGCTATCCGGTTCGCACCGGAAAGGGCGTGATGTCCGGTGGGGCAGACACCTATATCGGGTACGGTCGTGGCTGGGCGACGGTGTCGAACACACCCTTTCGGGAGTACAAGCACTGGGTTCACGAGGGCGGAATCTCAACACCGCTCATCGTTCATTGGCCCGATCGCGTGAAGCGTCACGGCGAGTTGGAACACACACCGGGGCACCTCATCGATTTGATGGCGACAGCCGTGGATGTGTCTGGAGCGGAGTATCCCAAGACGCATCACGGCGGAAAGTCGATCAAGCCGATGGAGGGCGTCAGTCTGGTGCCCACGTTCGAGGGCAAGTCGGTTGAGCGTGAGGCGATTTATTGGGAGCACGAAGGTAACCGCGCGGTCCGTGTCGGCGACTACAAGTTGGTGGCCAAGGGCGCCAAAGGCAAGTGGGAGTTGTTCAACATCGCGAACGATCGCAGTGAGCAAAGCGACCTCGCCGAGAAAGAGCCCGAACGCGTGAAAAAGCTCGCCGCCATGTGGCAGGCTTATGCTGAACGGGCCAATGTGCTGCCGTTGAACCCGAAGAAGCCCAAGTCAACGAACAAGAAATAGCATCGGCATTGCAATCTGATGAAAAGCAATCGTTCGAGAGGTTGAACTCAACCGGTGGCCGCATCCCATAGGATGCCCTCGCCGGTTCCGTCACCCCGAAAGCGGATCAACCGCGCGGCTTGGTTTCGATTGAGGCATTTGATGCTGTCACTGAGCCGCCGTTTGGGCTCGATGTTCGCATCCACTGGTAGTGGGTCATCGATTCGCGCCGGCCCATCTTCAAGCTTGTTCAAACAGCACTTGCCGCAGCCGTCGCACAGCGCCTCCCACTCTTGGGCCGAAAGGGCATCCATCGGCTTTCGCTCCCAAAAGCGTGGAGCCAGGCCCGAACGGTCAATCGGGTCGGTCATAGCGCGGACAGGATCGCACGCGCCTGCGCGCTGTCAGCGTCCATTTGCGTGATCAGCGCGTCCAGACTGTCAAATTTTTCCTCGCCCCGCAGATGTTCCACCAGCGCCACAGACACCGGCGCGCCATAC
>JBCBOT010000014.1:0-57995 GCA_039821165.1 Planctomycetota bacterium
CTCGGTGATGAGTCGTGGTGCCACGATGGGCGTCAACACCGAGCTGGCGACACTTCATGATCGAATCTGGCAACTGCGTGTGCGACGCGCTGAGCTGTCTCGCTGGCTGGACCATCTCCGTGTCGATCAGAATCGCGCCCGCTATCAAGAACCGATGACGGCTTCTCCCTACGCGAGCAATGCCCTCGCGAGAACTGGCGGGGCCACGTGGACGACCCAGGATGGCCTGCATTTGGACGCGGGGGTGCGTCAGCGGCTCGTCGCGTTCGACGATCAATTGATCCGTTGGCGGCGAATGCTGACGGAGCTTCGCGGGCTTCGTGAGACAATTGTCACGCAGCGTCAGTCGCTCGAGAGCGTCTTGTCGCTCGGACCGGTTCCGCTCAGCGACGACTTGCTGCGTCGTGAGCGAATGAACGCATTCCTCCGATCGCTCGATCGTGGCGAAGTGCGATACGGCGGTCACTACGCACCGACTTATGGCACCACCGAGGCGCTCTCATCGGGTCGTTGGCCCGACGAAATTGACTTGCGGATCGAGGCCGTGATTCGTCACGTCGACTGGCTCGCGTCGCACTATGATCGAGCCGAGTCACTGGACTTGTCGTGGTATCAAAACCGCACACCGGCTCTGAGCTATGGCAGTGAGAATTCGTTGCTGCGTTCACTGCATTTGATCCGCGAAGAACTGCACGATGTTCGTCGTAGTGGGTTCCGGTTTGCGACCGAGCCCGCCGTCGCTACGCAGCGTGAACTGGCCGTTCAAAATGCAAAGCTGCTCGACCTGCAACGCACCGAAAGCTGGATCGTGGCTTCAATCGAAAGTCTGCTTCGACATCGAGAAGCACTGATCCAGGACCATCAATGGGCGGCCTCGGTCCGCTATCCCTCTTGGTTGGATGACGCCTACCATCGCCAGCCGTGGTCGGCTTGGTATACCGAACACCTGAGTGTCGAAGCGGCACGTTGCAGCCGTGACTTGGAAACCGTTTGTTCGGAACTTGATCAGTGCGTGGCGCGAGCTTCGCAGTTGAGAACCGAAATGCGGTCGCTTCCCGTCCTCGACCACAGGCTTGATGATTCTGCCGAAATCGAAAGCATCCGCCGTGAACTGGCTACACTGGAATCTCCACGCTACACCGATTCGCGCCACGAATGGCTTTGCCGTCGTCGTGAAGAGCTGCGTGAACGCCTCGGCGCACCTGCTCCGGCAAGGCAATCCGCGTTGCCGCTGGCCGATGAAGCGAGTCAGTGGCTGGTACGCTTGTCCGGAGGGCGGCTGCGACGCGTCGATTGGGATCAATCCACCTTCACCACCGTGCACGACCATCCGGCCCACGCCACGTCGCGTCCCGGTCGGGTGACGATTGATGGACGCGATGAAACGCATTGCCCCGCAGTCGATCGAGCACTCGCATCACTCGCAGTCCGGATGGCTTCCGCAGACTTGCTCGCCCGCACGGGACGACCGATTCCGTTGGTGATCGAATCGCATCGAGAATTGCTGCGTCCTGAACCCGTCGTTCCTACGGGAGAGATTTTGGCGGGTCAGGTTCATGATGCGAATTACGCGGTGATCGCTGCACTTCACGACTACGCGAGTCTTGGTCGCCAAGTCATCGTGTTGACGAGTGACACGATGTTTGCGGATCAAGTGGGACGTCGCGGAGGTTGCACCCAGTACATCCACGGTCAATCAGTCGCACACCCTCACCAACCGCTGTGGCAGCCACACTTTGCCGCGGAGCACTACGCGGGACCCTACCAACAAGCATATGCCATGGGCGGTCCGCGTCCCGTCGAACCACACCGAAACGCGCCGGTCGTGAATCACTACTACGATGCTCCGCGACCCTACGACGTGTCGGGTTACTACGACGACGGCATGGCGTATCCAACCGCACCGGTTCCGTCGGACTACTACGCAACGAGTGCCTACCCGGGCCCGCTGCCGACACCACAGACGCTTCCGCCAACGGCAACGATGGCGGATATCAATCGGCGACTGGACGTGATTTGGCGAGAAAACCAAATGCCAGTTCGCGACGCCAATACACGATCCGATTGGCATGACGGTTACTACTACTCCCAGACCTATACGACGGCGCCCCGCAGCGTTGCCGCGGACGTGAACGTCACGGAAGCATCGAAGGCGGAACATCCGGCGAACCGATCACGGCAGTCTCCTTTTTTTTTGACCGTCGATAGCCCTATCGACCAGGCTCCATCGGTCGATGCCGTTGCCGCGGCGCGCTTGCGTGCCCTCGACGTGACGCACATCAACCACTTGATGCAGCACGACCCCAATCGTCTCTCGGACGCGTTGGGGTTGGCAGGCGTCACCGCCGCAACGATTCGCCGCTGGCAAGCGGAATGTCGCTTGGTCTGTCATGTTCCCCAGTTGCGCGGATTCGATGCCCGAGTCCTCGTGGGTTGTGGGATCACCGATGCAGCCGAACTGGCCGCGACCGATCCCAACGAGTTGTTGGATCGCGTCGAAGCATTCCTGGCGACAGAACGTGGCCAACGGATCTTGCTGAGCGGGACCAGTTACGAATTGTCCCGGATCACGAGCTGGATCGCCGCAGCCAACGTTTCGACCGAAGATCATCCGGTGGTGCGGATGAAAGACCATCACACGATCGACGGTCGCGTCGTCCGTGAATCACTGGACTACCGTGACGGTGCCGATACGCTCGACAGTGATCGATACGAGTACGAATTCGTCGATGACAATGGCGACGTTGTGCGTGCCCGATCGCGTCGTCGATCCCGCTCACGAACGACACGACGCTCTCGCAGCAGCAACGGTTACGGCAATCGATCCGGCAATGGTTCGAGTTCCAACAGCGGCAACGCAAATGGAACCGGAGCAAACGGCAGTTCTGGGAACGGAGCCGGCCATGGACTTGGCGGCAACGGAACCGGTTACGGCTACGGAAGTGGTTACGGATCGGGCTCGACGCGTTCCCGCTCGTCCAATCGATCACGATCCTCGACCCGGTCTCGATCTTCGCGAGGATCACGTTCCAGTCGCGACTACGACCGGGAGCAGCGAAGTTACGATCGCGAGCCGCGAAGCTATGAGTCGCGTGAATACGATCGCGAAACTCGCGCGCGGAAAGAACGTTCGCAACGTGAGCGTTCCGAATATCGCTCCAAGTCCGAGACCCACGAGGCCGGCGAAGCCGAGTTGCGTTTCTATCTCCAGCGAGACAGTCCTGTCGTCGATGCGCCCTCCATCGGGAATCGCATGGCTGAAAAGCTCGAAGTGGTGGGCGTGCACACCGTCGACGACTTGTTGAACGCGGATCCGGCCGCCCTCGCCGAGTCGCTTGATCATCGTCGCATCGATGCGGAAACGATCATCGCTTGGCAGCAGCAAGCAGCGTTGGTCTGCCGCGTTCCGATGCTGAGAGGCCATGACGCACAGCTATTGGTCGCCGCCGAAGTCACCACGCCGGAAGAAGTTGCCGCGTATGACCCCGAGACCCTGTTGTCCTTGATCGACCCGATCGCGCGCAGCAACGAAGGGAAACGGATCATTCGCGGAGGCAAGCTGCCGGACCTTGAGGAGATCACCGACTGGATCGGCTACGCCTCCCAGCACCGTGACTTGATGGCCGCTTAGGCAGGCGTTGAGTGGCGAAGCTGCACCGCTACGGTGCGAGCTTCGCCGTCATGAAACCACGGTCGGCGACCGTGGTTTGGTATTCATCGACTTGGAATCCATGTGATTCGAGAATCGCACCATATTCCCCGGGTGAATAACACTTGCCCTGGGTGATGTTGGCGAGCAAGACGGAGTATTCCGCGACGGGCATGGGACCGCATTTGTCGTCATCGAGAAAGGCCTCGTGGATGACGACTGTTCCGCCTGGTTTCAAGCAGCCAGCGGTCTTGGCGATCAGGGTTTCGATCTCGGGAAAGTCCCAGTCGTGGAGGACGTTGGATAGCAGCACGAGATCGGCTTCCGGCCAGTCCATGTTGAACATGTCGCCGGTCGAAACACTGACCTTCTCGGACATTTGGTGCCGCTCGATCTCTTTGCGTGTAATCGCGTCGACGGGTGTCTGTTCGAGTACTGTTGCCCGTATTTCCGGGTAGCAGGCGACAAGCGTCGTGGAGTAAATGCCAGAGCCTCCGCCGACATCCAGGACGTGCATCTGATCGACCATCCAGGGACGCAGTGACTTGGCGAGCGCTTGCCCCATCGCAATCCCTCGGCAATTCATTAGCTCGGTAAACGATTTGGCAAATTCATCGTCGAGCATCGATGCATGCCAGTCTTCGGCGTCATCGTCTGCCTGCCACGATGCCGGCTTATCTGTTTTCAAGACTCGCCAACAGCCTTCCGTAATCGGTGACTCAGCGATCGGCTGATAATAGGGGCCGAGAAACCAAGTCGATGAATCGACGAGGTGTTCACGTGCAAGTGCGCTCACGTGGTGCGTCTGGTCTCGGGTTTCAACGAGTCCGCTCGCGCGGCACAGCGTGAGCAATACATCGAGTGGGCGCGGTGCGACCTGGAAGTGCGTCTCGATCTCCTCCGAAGTAGCACCGTTTTGTTGATCCAGCCAGCTGAAAAAGTTCATTTTCGTGATCGCGACCGCGATCATCTCGGCCGCATATTGGCGATCGCGAAATCGCAGCAGTTGAAACGGGTCCGTCGTCGGGCTGACACTCAAATCAATTGATCGAGTCATGTTTGTCTTCGCTCGTAAGTTGCTTCGTTTTGATTCGCCAACGTTCGCACTTTGGAAAGCGAAGTCAGTTCACCCGGGAAAGTGAGTTCGCGGATGCCATCCAGGCTCGGGCTTGATCCCACGAAATGGAAGGTGACGATCGAATCGGTGGATCGGAGAAGCGGATGATCTGACTGACGAGAACCAGCATGAGGACCGCGACGACAGCAATCGAGCCACGGTTCACTCGGGATTGGATGCGTCTTCGGCATCATCCTGAATCAGCTCGTCCACAAGTTTCTGAACCTTGGTGCCGGTAAAGTCCAGTGCCACCACGCGTGCCTCTTGGTTCAGAATCACCACAAACGGTAGTGAAACCAAGCCAAACTGCTCGGCCACCGGATTCGCGCCGGATTCTTCGACTGATGAAACACTCTGATAACTTTGGAAGTCGAGGTCCGCTTGAGCCAGAAACTCTGGCAAGGGGGCATCGGCGGAATCGAGATTCATCCCAACGATGGCGACTTGGTCGGGGTTCGCATCGCGGATCGCTTTGAGTTGACCGACGATCTGGAGCGACTCGGGAACACGAATCGCCCAGAACGGCATCAGGATCACTTTGCCGCGGTAGGACTCGATCTTGAGTTCACGCCCGTCGACCGAAGGCAAATCCGGTGCAAAAAGACGACCGACGACACTGCGCCGCGCCTCACGCGCCCGCTTGGCCATCGCAATCTCGCGAGTCGTTGCGGCGTCGGGCTCGGTGAATTGCTCTTCCAGAATGCGGAACGTCTCATCGACGAACGCATCTCTACCGACAGATTCAAATCGCAACGCAGCGCCGGCGAGGTATTGAACGACGCTCATGTCAGGACTTTCGGTGGCGAGTTCAATGGCGGTGTCCGACCATCGGTCGACCTTCACGTCGTCACGTTCAAGAATCGCCAACACCAATCGTTCCGCCACATCGAATTTGACGCTTCCCGCCGCCTCTGCGGCGACCTTTGCGACGATCGGATCCGGCGAACTTCCATAGAGCTCGAGAATCCGGTTTCGGACGGCTTGAGCCTGATCCACTTGGCCGTAGCTGGACAGGATTTGGCGGGCTTGGCCCATGGTCAAGATTGCCGGGATGTCGACCGACTGGTGTTGCGAGAGATCGTTGACCAGTTGAACGATCCGGTCCGCGGCTTCGTCGTCACCTGATTGCAGGGCATCGATCTCGAACCCGATGAGCACGATGCGGCTGTCCATCACGATGCCGGGGTCGGCGTCGTCGAGGTTGTCGATTGCCAGTAGCTTCAGGGCTTTGGCGGAAACCAAGTCACCCATCGCGGCGAGATGAGAGAGCGCCTGGAGTTGTCCGCGAGCGCCGTCGACACGTTGTCGATCCGTCGCTTCGGCGTGATTCTTCAGTTGAAGCGACGCTTGCAGCTTGTTCCTCTCGATCTGACGCATCTGCTCGACGGCTTCGGCTTGCGTCATTTGGCCGGCATTCCCCGACGCGATGATCTTGAGATTGCGATCGGCATGTTCCAGGAACAGCTCCAATTCACTGACGCTCAAGTCCGATCGTAGCTTTCTGTTTTGCGGTGGCTGTCCCGCTTCGGGAACGCCGGCGGGAGTGGGTAGAACGGTCAGTTCAGAAAGCGGTGCGACGGCCGCATCGCCTCCGATCACGAGATCCGATGGGCGAGGCGCTCCTGCGGGGAATCCGCCACTCTGCATTCGTGCCGTATTCTCTGTCCGATCCTCGGGCGAGGCTCCCGAGGGGCCAAACGCATCTTCACCGACTTCGGGAGTCTCTCCACTTGCGGCGAGTTCCGCGGCGCTGCGAATGCCGACTTTGTCCGGCGCGATATCGCCGGGCGTGGCGGCCGACTCTTCGGGCGCAGGTTGAGGGTTACAGCCGACCAGCGCGAGGGTCGTCGCAATCGCGACGAGTGGGAGTGCAGTCTTCATGGTTGCATCTTGAGGGATTGAGAGGCGCAATCATATCCCAGAAGCATTCGTCGGCCTGCGCCAGATGGTGAATCACCACTTTGGTCGGCGGCGAGAGAGGGGCGAGTTCGCCCTAGAGTCCCGTTGAGGAGTCGCCGTAGAGGTCCCAGGGGTCACCCGATTCCTCGTCTTCATCCTCTTGATCGAACATCCATCCACCGGCACCACCCGCGACGGATTGGATGTGTTCACCTTCGCCACCGGTGGAGGTGCCAAGGGTGTTGCCCTCGTCGTCCGTGCTGGACACTTCGGGGTCTGTCTCGGCAGAGTCGCTGGGATTCTCTTCGCCATCGACCGTGCCGTCGCTGGAAACACGGTTGAGGTAGTTGATGATCAACAAGGCATCGATCGTCGAGATCATCCCGTCGCCGTTGACGTCGTACCCGTATCCGGGATCGCCGGGGCCGATGGGGCCGGGACCGTAGGTGTTGAGGTAGTTGATGACGGTGAGCGCGTCGCCGGGAGTCACGGAACCGTTAACGTCGACGTCGTAGGGTTGGTCATCGTTATGGAACGGGGTGGCGTTTTCGAGGACTTCCACCACAAACGACTTCGAGAAAACACCTGACTCGGCGCTCGACGCAGTCACCGTGAGTTGGATCTGGGCCGCGTCGTCGTAGCGAACCCACGAGTCATCGACCAACTTGAGCGTCGTTCCATCGATTTCGAAACGAGAGTCGTCGACGGAAAGCTGGTAGCCGTCGGAGGAGCCAGGGTCGACCGAGATCTGTCCGACGTTTGCCCCCGGTTCCCATTCCATCACCGTCTGATTGGAAAGCCCGATGTCGCCGCCCTCATCGGTGATGTCCAAGACGGAAACTTGGAAGTCGACCGAAAGGCTGCTGCCTGCGCCATCATTCGCCGTGACCTTCATCGTCACGATCGGCTCGACTTCATAGTTGAGCGCTTCGGTCGGTTTGAGCCGCAATTGATTGCCGACAATTTCAAAGCGTTGGTCGTCGGTACTGTAAGTGATCGTTTGGCCGGGCAAGTCTTCGTCGATCACGCTGAGTTCGGCGATGAGCTCACCTGGTGAATTCTCGTAGACTTCGCCCCGGTCGGTGACAAAGAACGCGATCGGATCGTTCTCGTCCGTCACCGCAATCACCAAGTCCTCATGGAATTGATGGCCGGCGGCTTGGTCGTATCCGGTGACGGTGATGTCGATTCGCGGTTCACCTTCGAAGTTGATCGAGCCGCCTCGATAAGTGAGTTTCGAGTCGACGACTTCGAATCGCGAGTCCGAAACATCGAACATGTATTGATCGCCTTCGTCGACATCCTGCACGGAGATCGACCCGATCACGTAACCAGGCTCCGAAAGTTCCGGAAGTTGTAGGCCGTCGACTTCGAAGCCCTCCGGCGAGTCCGGAGAGGACGAAAGGCTGATGTCAAAATGCATCCGTGAGGAAACATTCACGCCGTCGTAGAAAACGATCGCAAACAGATCTTCGCCGAAGTAGTTGGCTTCGGGTGTGTAGCGAATTCCGCCGAATGCGTCGAGTTGCACATCTCCATGCGAAGGAGCGTCAACGACGATCGGAATCAGTCGGTCGCCTTCGGCATCTCTTACGAACTGAGCTAGCGTTGCCGCTGTGATCTCCAGGACCTCATCTTCCGTCCCTTGGACCGGAAGGACCGTGACCGGAACCGGAGGAGTATTGGAGCCGGTGAGTTGCGCTCCGAATGCGATGTCGACGGCCGTGGTCTCTCCGTCGACCTCGACCACGCGAGCAGCGGGTTGGTCTAGTTCCAGGGCGGCGATCGCACGATCACCAAGGACGAACAGCGAATCGAACGTATCGCCCACGAGCGTTTTCGGAGCACCAATCTGGCCCGCATCCAACTCGCGACTGGCGAGACGACCCCCGTTTCGGAGATCATCGATCGCGAATTCGAATCCGGCGGGGGTCGAATTGATGGAGGCGAGTGCATCGAGTCCCGGCAACAGTTTTGTCGGGCCGTCAACGTCGAACTGATGGAGCGGCGCGAAGCCTGCATCGACGTCGAGCACTCCGACCGATCCATCTTCGTAACGGATCGCCAAAAGACCTGCCCCGTCGTCAAAGCTCAGCAGTTCGTTGACGCCGGTGAGCGAGGCGGACGAATTTTGGACCCAGCGTGCAGATGAGTTACTCCAGATCGAAAGACGCGTGGTGGCCGTCGGTTCGGACCACGCAAAAATGGTACGACTTCCGATGGAGGTCGGCGAACTGCTCTCGGCACCGATCATCCGGGCGCCCGCAGGGACCATCGCACTGGTTGTTGAAAGGTTGGCGCTTCCACTCTCCAGGCCATTGAGTGAGAAGACTCGAAGTGCGCCGCCTTCCTCCACGAGCGCGACGCCCTCGCCGTCATTACCGACCGCCGCTGATTGAACGTCGATCTCGTTCTGGGCGCCTACTTGGGTGAGCGTGCCGTGTCCTGGCTGAACGAGCCACGCGCCACCGGACTCGGCATGGATGAGCGCCGTGGGGGCGGCGCCGTGAACGGGAGCGAACGAAGCGGCCTGAAATGGGAGTGCGAGCCCTTGCGTGCTCGACTCGATCGGACTCGCTTCGGTCAAGGCGTCAGGGGTGAGAACGTAAAGTGAATCACCGACAAAGCCGATCGCCTGGGCGTCCCTTGGTGACTGCGAAAAGAATGATTGAACGGGCTCGGCAGGGAAGGTTTGTCGCTGGCCGCTGGCCCCGCTGTAGAGCCGAACGGAATGGATGCCTTCCTCGACATCTTCGAATCGAAACTGGCCGGACTGGTCCGCAACGGCGATCGGTTCACCCGGGTCCAGAGACGCGTTGTCGTTCGCGTCGATGTACGCCAAACGGGAGCTGAGCTGAACTTCACCCGCCTCGGCTCTCAACGAGCCGTCGGCGTCGTCGAAGACGTGTCCGGTGATGACGGCGAGCACTCGCCGCTGGCCGAGCGGCTCCACAACCAGTTTTCGGCGGCGAATCCGACGCGACTCAGCAGAGATCACCAGCGCACGCGAACGCTCTTTGGCGTTCCGCGACGTTCGCTTCTTTGATGAGCTCCGGCGCCGTTCCATTGAATCCGTTTTCTTGAGTAGCGTGCGGCCCCGCCGCGCCGTTGTGCATTTCCAGCGACGAGTCTCAGGACTCGCCGGGACCTATGACCCGATGAGTCTTGGGAAGTTCCCTCCGCCGGTGCACATTCCAGCAAATAGACGCAATTCCGAAAAGTTTGAGCTTTCGAGCCCGAAGATTTCGTGATGGCACGCTTCTATGATACGCTGAGGAGGCCGCGTGTGGGATAAGGAAGGTGACCCTTCCACCCCTTAAGACGCGAAAAACGCCCGGCTTGAACCCTCATAATCTAACGTCATTTGGATGACGCCGCGCGAGGCGTCTCTTTTTGCTTCGCCAATCGGTGAGACCACGATGAAAAAACTGTTGTCGAATGCGGTGGCTCCGGCCTGCATTGCGTTGGTGATTGGACTGTTCAGCGGTCCGTCGGCGGATGCCCAGTCGCAAGAATCCGGTTATGGCGGCGGTTCGTCCGGGCCTCCTTCAGGAGCATCGGGTTCCGGTCAAGAAGCGGAAATGGCGAATGGTTATGGCGGTTCGAGCGGACCCGACGGTGGATCACGAGGCGGACTCTCGCTCGGTGGCGGATCAAGTGCCCCTCCAGGAGGCGGGTCCAGCGGTCCTGGCGGATCGCGTGGCGGAGTTCAACTCGGAGGCCAAAGCGGCGGATACGGTGCCGGCTCCAGCGGTCCTCCGGCTGGCGGCGGTGGTGGTTTAGAACTCGGCGGCCGTGGTGCGGAGATGTCGTCGGGCTACGGCGGCGGCTCGGGTCCTCCCGGCGGTGGTGGCAGCGGACTCTCGCTTTCGGGCCGTGGAGGCGGACTCGATGGCGGATTCGGCGGCGGTTCAAGTGGGCCTCCGCCCGGCGCGGGCCCTCGAGGCGGTTCACCTCCCGGTGGTTCGCCGCAGGACATGATGGCGGGCTTCCTCGGGCCGGTGAATGCATTCTTCAGCCCGTCGATCCCCGGTGGACCGGATGGTCTCATCGCGTCTGGACCGGTCCTGGAAAACGAGGCGCGGGCCGCCTACGCCAGCGGTGACTACAAGCTGGCAATGAATTTACTCTACGGTCACATGGTGGCCGAATATGACGACGCACAGGACGTGATCCGGATGGCAAAGTTCAGCCGCATCATGAAGCGGCCCGCGTGGCAAATGCGTTTCGGGCTTTCCTACACGGTGCGGGGCGACGCAACCGACCCGCAGCCGATTCAGGACGGCGGCTCGAGCGGCGGCGGCGGCTTTGGCGCCGGAGGTTTTGGCGGCGGCGGCTTTGAAGGGATGGAAGAGCAAATGCAAGCCTTCGGCGGCGGCTCGGGCGGTCCCGGTGGCGGGTCGCGCGGCGGTGGATCTCGCGGAGGCGGAGCCAGTGGAGGCGGATCACGCGGCGGTGGAGCCAGTGGGGGTGGATCACGCGGTGGCGGATCACGAGGCGGTAGCGGCTCCGGCTCCGGAGGTGGATTCGGTGCTAGCGGCTTCAATGCCAGTGGCTTCGGCGCGGGTAACTTTCAAGAGGATATGGAAGACATGGCACAGGGGATGGCCATGGAGATGGAAATGATGGGCGGCGGAGGTTCCGGACCCGGCGGCGGTTCGCGGGGCGGCGGCCTGGGCGGAGGATTCAGTGGCGGCGGAGGCTCTCGTGGCGGAAGCGGTGGTGGTGGTGGATCATTCGGCGGCTTCGGCTTTGGTGCCGGAGGGGGAGGTTCCGGTGGTGCGTCTGCCGGCGACAGTCCCTCGGCACTTCTCTCGGGAATGGGACGATCGATGCTCAGTTCCCAAGCGGCCGACGAAGTCGAGTCCGTCCTCGGGCTCGTGATTTCTGTCCTCGCCGAGGAATACGAAACACGATTCAACCAAGGCGACTTTGGTCGGGCATTGACCGATGTGACCGGAGACATCGGGGGGCCCATTTCGTCGGAATTCGTTGACACGCTTCAATCGTCGCCGGAATCGTTGCCCATGTGGCGGCAAGGTTTCTTGTACCTCGGTAGTGGTGACCTTTCCAAAAACGTCAAAGTCGCTCAGGCGAATGGCCTCGATCTGATCGTTCACTTTGATGTTCTGTTGAAAGAGGGCCGCGGTGACTTCGTTCAGAACATCTCTCGCTGCCGCTTGATTCACGTTCCGAGCGGCAAATCGCTTGGCGTCTCACGATCAATTGACAGCCTCGAGTTGGCACAGCAATCGCGAGGCAAGGGTGTCAGTTCACGTGACTATGTGAGTGAGCAACTCAGCAACCTGATTGCCATTTTGGATCGTCAGGCGAAAACGATGGATATGCCTCAACTGACCCCCGAAGTCGCAAAGCGACGAGTCGGAACACTGCTTTCCAGTGGCGGCGGCAACAGCCTCCAAACGCTTGCCGAGGTCCGTCTCTATCAGGCTCAGCAGTTGCTCAGCGAGGAGGAGGTCATGACAGCCTTTGACATCGTCGGCGGTTCCGAGGCGATGCGGCTTTTGTACGGCACCGACGAAGAGAAGTTAGAAATCGTCAGGAGCTGGGCGATCGGTAAGTCAACCGATTACTAGTGTTCTTGTTCCAATCGAACATGAGGGTGACACGGAACGGCTCGCGCCGTTCCGCCGATACTCTAAGCGGTGAGGCGCGAGCCGGCGCAAGCCCTGCGGTGTGTCGACCCGAATATTGATTGGAACGAAGCATACAGGTCGACCTCGATAGCGATACGCCTTTAGAACGCGTCCTACGGGGCGTGATGAGTGACTCCACTGGCGTCACGGCCGATCCACTTGCACAACTGTGAGCCGAGATTCGGCGCCAGCGAAGCCGTCCCGAGATGGATGCGTGCGGGAGACCGAACTTTTGTTGCCCAGCGTCGGCGAAGCCACGCAATGATGTTCCAAACGCTATCGTTTTCAGACGCTGCGTTTCGGTGGGGCAACCGTGTAAAGACGCTCCAACAATTTGGGCTTCCGCACCCCGGCGTCAGCCATCTGCAGCCGCAGCGAATGACGGGGTTGCGATCGCAAATCGTCAATCGCATCCTGCGCTGCCAATTGATAAGGCAGCAACGAGGCTTCGCTGGCCAAGTCCCTCGCCTGCTCAAAAAGAGGCATCGCGGAACGAGGCTTGCCGTCTATACGTTGGCGTATGCCTCCCAGCAAAGCCGCGAGCACCCGGGCAAATTCTCCGTTGCGATTTTGCAAGTTTCGAAGCGCGTTGCGGGTCGCTTGCCGTGAACCGATTTGTCGTTCGAGCAATCCGTCCGCACCGCTTTGGGCGATATGCAGCGAAATCAGCGTGTACAGCGCATCTGCGATCGTCTTGATCAATGCGACCCGCCGAATCATCGAACGGTCGATCGATTCTTTCATTCGCAACACCATTACCGCCGCTCGTCGCAGTTGGCCTCGATAGAGGCTGAGTTGGACGGCATGGACCCATTGGAAGAAGTCTGCGAACTCAAGGCCGGAACCGGAAGCGGTCATTCGCCGATTCTGTTTGCGGTGGCGTTCGGAATCGTCGACGCGGTCGAGCATTAAGAATGCGTTGGCCCCATAACCCGACGTCGCGAGCAGTCTTTGGTACGCATCACTTCGTCGATTCGCATCTTCAACCATTTCCTCGGCATCGATTCTCAAGGAATCCCAATGACCGAGATGCCACGAAGCCCACATTCTCATCCAGCGTGTGTGCAAGACCTCGAAGCGTTGGGGCTGCTCATCGAGCGCGTAATTCTTAATCGCAACATCCACGCCTGTCGGAACGGCATCCCATCGCATCGCGAGCACTTCGAGGCATGCGATGCCTGCCCAGACCTCGGCCGTTGCTCGTCGTGAATCGCTCGAAGTGACTTGGTGCCGAAGCGTCGTCAGCATCCCCAAGCCCTTGTCGATCATCCGCTCGTTTCGCGCGAGCATTGCGGACCAAATGGTGGACAAGACACCAAAGTGCACGCGGTACGCAATGTCTCCGTGCTTCGCTGCGAGTTCCGCACCGTTGATGACGCTGCGGAGCATGCCGCGAAAATCGAGCATCGCCATCGGACGAGTGATTGCCGCGCAGTATTGCAGTCGGCGGTCATTCCAGTCGGCTGCCCGGTTATCGCCCGTCGGCTTCACCAACGTGACGTCCTGCCCTTGTGGGGAAAAGCAGAGTTGTGTCGCCAGTCGAAACAGTCGTGAGTGATGGCCTCGAAACAAATCGCCGATTCGTGACTCTTGGTGCACCTTCAGCTTGCGATCGAGCGCCAGGATCAAGGGCTTGGCTCGCTCGATTTCACCGCTGCGAAGCAACAGCCGCAGCGAACGTGTCGAGTAGTCGATCTCTTCGTGCGGGTCGTCCGAAAGTTCCGCCAACACGCGGTACAGCCGCGAAGCGTCGATCGGCATGCAGGCTTCTTGGTAGCACCTCGCGGCGTCACGCAAGTGTTTGATACGGCTCGCGCCGGCGACTTGACTGAGAACACGCTCGTGCCAGCGAGCCGCTTCGGCTTTTGCGTAGGCACGATCCGCATTGTCGGCGGCTAGGATTGCAAAAGGTAACGCTTCTTCGTCGTCACCCGCCGCGTAGTAGTGTGTCGCGATTCGTGCGGCATATTCGCGCGATCGGTTGAGATCGGTGAGCAACTTCGCCCAGGCTCGATGTGCCGCACGACGTTGACTCTCCGTCAGGTTCTCGATCAAGCCCGCCGCGATACGGTCATGCACAACCGTCAAGCAGTCTTCGCCGGTCGCGTCATCGTGAACCAATCGTTGATCGACGAGTTGCGAGACGGAGACATCAATATTCTCGGATTGCCCCGTGAGCTCGGCCAACTGCTCCATGGAAACAGCCGTCTCGGCCGTGACGATGAAAGCGAGCGCGAGTTTCGCATCGTCACTCAAGCGATCAAACCGCACTTTCCAAAATCGATCGACATCGCCGAGATTGGAGATGGAGGCATCTTTCGACGACTCGACTTGGTGCAGCATTCCACCGGGGCGAAACTCCTCGGCAAGTTCACTCAGCCGGAACGAGTTGAAGCGGCAATATTCTGCGAGCTCCCTGAGTCCGGCGTCATTGATGTTTGCTTCCGATCGGCGAGCCGCGTGTAGCAACATGGTGTAGGCCGCATCGGGGTCCAGTGGTCCAAGTTCGATTCGTTGGTCTGCGGGCATCTGATGACGGGTTTCCGCAGAACCGGATGACGTGATGATTCCGACCATGGGACACTCTTCGGCGCGAAGCAAGTCCCAGAGGCGATCACTCGAACGGTCCGCCCATTGAGCGTCGTCCACGATAAAGACCAAGGGTCCGTTCTTCTTCAATTCGAGGATCAGGCGTTTCACCGCCTCGGCCGGCGGATCCAGGTCACGCTTCGGCGGCGGCTCCGCCGGATCCACCATTTGGATGACGCAACGAAGTTGGGGAAATGCGTCAATCAGCGTCGACGTCGACACCGGGTCCAACCGAATCGACTCACGGTCCTGCCTGGAGTATCGGGCTGCAACCTGGTCGGCAATTTGATCCCAGACATGAAGTGTGCGTGTCTCCCAGGGACGACACTTGATTCGAAACAGCTGCGCCCAACTGTGCTGACTCATCTGGCGTTCGACTTCGTCGAGCAATCGAGTCTTACCCGATCCTGAAACACCATGGACGTGCAGTCGCCCGCAACCACCGCGGTAGATATCGAGTAGCCAGTCCATCATCTCGGAGAGCTCTTGCTCTCGGCCGTACAGGGACTGCTTGGAAATCATCCGAATCGGATCTTCGTCGCTACTCCGCAACATCGAAACGAGTTGATGCGATGTGGGGCGACTGATTCGATCCACGGAAAGCATCTCTGTCACGGCGCGACGCAACTCCGATGGAATCTCGTCCGCCAAGACCGAAACCGCGTCTGAAATTCCCTCTTCGTCCTCGCCGCGAACCCAGTTGTCGAAATCGCCTTGCCGCATTTCGGAGAGGCTGACTTTGCCTCCTGAGACCTCGTGGAGGCAGTCCAACATGACCAGGCCCAGACTGAAAACATCTCCCGCCGGCGTGTAGCTCTGTTCCCAAAGTGCTTCCGGTGAAAAGTAACGCGGTGTTCCCGCGATGTAGGGGCGGATGCCTCCCGGGTCCGTTTCCGGGTCACAGTTCGCCACCAGACCGTAATCGACGATCACGCCACCACCGTCCTGACGGACCATCAAGTTCGTCGGTTTCAGATCACGGTGGATGAGATTCGACATGTGAATCGTCATCAGCCCGTAGGCATAGTCGCGGAGAAGCGACTGAAGGCGGTCATAGGCCTCGGCCTTCGGCAGCTTTTTGAGGTCCTCGCGAACCGTCCGATTGAGCGTCTTGCCGACAATCTCCTCCATCACCAACACGGTGTAACCGTCGATGACTTCAATCCGATCGGTCCGCAGCAAGCACGGGTGACGGAACGGTGCCATCCGTCGAAAGCCGAGCTTGTTACGGTAAAGGTCATGTGACGACATCCGGCACAGAACCTTCAACGCGCAGCGCCGACGCGCGACGACATCGACGGCTGAGTAAACAAACCCCGCTTGGCCACGACCCAAGAGTTCACCGATCAGGTACTCGCCGTGTTTCTCTCCGCACGACCAAGGTGGCGACATGCCCGATTCCATCGGGTTCGACATCCGGGTCTCACCGGTCCTGGGACGCGAACGGGTTTCGTCACCCGGGTCCGGCATCGGTGTGTCGTTAGGAGCGTCCATCGATCAGTTGCCCGTGTGTTGACCAGCTCGCAAACAGTCCCTGCGCCGCTCAAGACGGGATACTCAAAACGACGCACTTAAGCCAAGTATAGACGACTCCAAACCTTTCAAAAGCGCAAGGTAGATGCAATCGAATAACACTTGCACCCGATCTGCGAAGGCTGTTCCCGGACCACCAGATGGTGTCTTCCCAAGCAGCCCCTAAAGGTCTTCGCCAACGCCTTGCTTGGGGACTAGTCGCAAGAACCCCCCGCTGAGAAACATTCTGGAAAGAGACGCACCTTGCGTGTTAACGTCGGCGAACGCTTGCAGCCGGGGCGTTCGAGCGGACTCCGGCGCGAACGCCGTAAATCGTGACGAAATCTCGGCGATCAGAATGCGAACATCGCATAGGCGGTGAGGGCCAGCGCGACGAGACCAAACCCCACGATTGGTGCGGGCTTCCAAGGTGTGAGGTCCACGGCTCCGGCGTCCCTCTGTTGGTACGGCTCTTCACGTCGGAGTCCGGCTGCGCCCAACGCGTACTGAAGCACGATGAGTCCGGCGAAAACGGCCCCCATGAAGTGGTAGCCCGAACCGAAAACGTCGATGACCCAGCCCTCTGTCGTCCCAATCACAGCGCCGTCTTTCCCCAAGATCTGCTCTTGGCCGCTGAGGAACGTGCCCACCGACATCGCAATCAGACCAACGATCAACGTGATCATCGCGGACAAGCCGTCGACCGTTTTATTGAGCAACCCGACGATCATGATGGCGAGCACGGGAATGAAGTAGACACCATTAAGTTTTTGAAAGAAATCAAAGATCCCTTCGCGTCCGAAGAAAACCGTGGGAGCAGCGATCACCGCGAACACGGCGACCAGCAGGCTGCAAATCTGCCCCGATCGAACCACCTCTTTCGTCGAGGCGTTCTTGCGCAAGAAGTTCTTGTAGACGTCCAGTGAAAAGAGTGTCGCGCTGCTATTGACTACCGAGTTGAACGTCGACAGGATCGACCCTACCACCACGGCAGCAAAGAAGCCCACTAGCGGTTTGGGGAGGACGGTCGCCACCAACGCACCGTAAGCCGCGTCACCGCCCGAGACTCGGTCGGCAAAGGACTCATCGGTTGCTGCAAGGTACGATGCCGCGATACCAGGTACGACCAGGATCAATGGTGCGAGCACTTTGAAGAATGCCGCCAACAAAACACCTTTTTGGCCTTCCGCCAAGTTTTTCGCCGCGAATGTTCTCTGGATGATCTGTTGATTCGTGGACCAGTAAAAAAAGTTCAACAGAAGCACACCCGTGAACAACGTGGGCCAGGAGACATCTTCATCCATCGAGCCCAGCGACTGGAACGCATCGGGGTCATGGTCCGAAATGATCGAAAAGGCCGAGACGAAGCTGCGGCCCTCGCCCGCCACGGCAGCCAACGCGAAATAGGTCAGCATGAGACCACCCACCAACAACCCCGCGCCATTGAAAGTGTCGGACACAGCGACTGCTTTAAGACCACCCCAAATTGCATAGGCCGATCCCACGAGTGCGATGAAGATGACGACGGCCCAAATAGTCTGAAGCTTGCTCAGCCCAAGCAGTTCTTCCAGGCCGAGCATGCCCGAGAGTCCTTTTGCGCCGGCAAACAAAACAAATGGCAGCAGGATCAGCATGTAGGCGACAACGAACACTGTGGTTGTCAAAGCACGGACGCCGGCTCCGTAGCGTTCTTCGAAAAACTGTGGAATCGTCGCGATGCCGCTGCGCAAATAACGAGGCAAAAAGAACAGCGCCAACGCAACGAGTGACATACCGGCGATGACTTCCCAAGCCATGACGGAGAGTCCGGCGTCGAAAGCCGCCCCGTTGAGACCGATCAGTTGTTCGGTCGAGAGGTTGGTCAAGAGCAGGGATCCGGCGATGAACACACCGGTCAAGGAGCGACCGGCGAGAAAATAGCCTTCGTCCGTAACGTTTCCGTCGCCGCCGCGGGTCGTCCACCAGGTGGCGAATGCGACCAACACGGTAAAGAAAACGAAACTGGCGATGGTGAGCGTCATGATGAAATCATTAAGAGAAGAGTGCGGACGAACGTCACGGGACCAACCGACTATTTCAACGATCTCAGAGCGCCGTCGCTGAGCGCACTTTCCAAACACCCATCGAGGATTCGCTGCGTTTGGATCGATCGTTCCGCAAACCGTTCTCCGTTTTCGCGACCCGCCGCCATCTCCGCGAACGTCCGTACCATTTTGACCTCCGGCGCATTCGCCTCGCCGCTGTGGTACTCATCAGAATGGAACGACTCGACTCGGGGGCGAAAGTTCCACCTGCAATTGTCGATTTCCAACTCGTTACGATGGACTTTCCAGTTCGTCTTGCTGTCGTAGAACGGGAGGACATAGTCCTCTACCGAGAGGTAGCCCTTGTCACCGCTGACCACCGCGAGCTGCTGGTTCTCAGTAAAGAAAGAGCAAAAGAACCCGGCGGTCGCGCCGCTTGCGAAGACGAGTTCGCCGATGAATTCGCCGGGAACAAACTCTTCTGCCCCGGGCCGATGAATCGGAGTCACGATCCGGCCCGACACATGTGTGGGCGTCTCAAATTGGTTCGCCCACAAGATGAACCGAATGCAATACCAGCCGAGGTCGCCGAGACAGCCGTGTCGCTCCAGCGTCGGATCGGTCCGGATGTTTTCATTCCTGAATGTCTCGTCGCCCGCGAATGAGAAGTGAGCTTGGACTCGCCTTACCTGTCCGATCGCGCCGTCGGCAAGCTGACGTTGAATTGCTGCGACCCGATCGCTGTGATCAAACATCACGCCGTCCATCATCTGGACCCCGTTGGAACGACAGGCCTGGACCATTTCCAGGGCATCGTCCACCGAGTCGGCGAGTGGCTTTTCGATCAGCACATGTTTCTTGGCGTTAGCCGCTTTGATCACCCATTCCTTTCGGAGTCCCGTTGGAAGCGGGATGTAAACCGCATCGATCTGATCGCTTTCAAGAATGGATTGGTAGCTCGCATAGGCCTCGGGACGCTCAGGGAAGGGAACTTCCGCTTGGCACTCGTCGATGAATCGCTCGGCGCTATCCGCCGCGCGACTGGCAACACCCGCGACGCGTCCGTTGCCGCTCAATCGAATCGCTTTCCAGTTCTTGCGAGAGATGTTGGCGGTACTAAGGATCCCCCACCGACATTGCGTTTCGGTCATGTTTCAACCAAGTTCCATGAGATGTAGCCGTCGCGACAAACGGTTTGTCGAGCGGCACAGAGGATACCACGCAAGTTGCGTTTGCGGGTCAGAAGAGGCCGCCGCGGACGGGCCGACACAACGATTTGGCAACCGATCTAACCGGCCGGACAAGCGTTCTCACGTCGGCAAAGATCGTGACGCCGGGAGTTGCAAAACGTCGGAGACGGCTACGAGTAGTCGACGAATTCGACTTGCACTTTCACGATTTCGCCGGCGCCTGCAAAGAAGGCGTCGAGCACCTTCGGATCGAAGTGACTCCCTCGGCCTTCCTCGAGGATTTCAAAGCACTTTTCCCGAGACATCGCTTTCTTGTACGGCCTTTCGGAAGAAAGCGCATCGAAGACATCCGCCACGGCAGTGATTCGCCCTTCAATCGGAATGTCTTCGCCCGCCAAGCCGATGGGATAGCCGGTCCCATCGAAACGTTCGTGGTGTGTCTGCGCGATCTTCGCCGCCAAACGCATCAGTGAGCTGCCATCGGAGAGCACTTTGTTGCTCGACTCCACATGGTCGCGCATCTTGGCGGCGTCGTGGGACGCATACGGTTGAATGATCTGCCGGCCATGCTTCACATGCCCCTGGATGATCTCGTATTCCTCGGGTTCCAGTTTGCCGGGTTTCAGCAAAATAGCGTCGGGGATAGCGATCTTGCCGACGTCATGCAGTTGAGCGGCCAGCTCGATATCACGCACATGCTGCTTGGTCATCCCAAGATTCTTCGCGATAATGCCTGCGTAGAGGCCGACTCGAATCACGTGGTTGCCGGTATCGTTGTCGCGAAGTTCAGCGGCGCGGGCGAGGCAGTAAATCACCTCACGTCGCGAACATTCGAGTTCTTGGGTTCGCCGCTGCACCACCCTCTCGAGTTCGGCGGCGTGCCGCACCAGTTTGTCGTGGTTGATCTTACTGACAAGTGCATTGCGAACCCGCGGTGCCAACTCCATGGGGTCGATCGGCTTGATCAAAAAGTCGGTTGCCCCGAGTTCAAGGCACCGCAGCTTGATTCCGGAATCGCTGTTCGCGGTAAGGATAAGCACCGGCAGGTGCTTGAACTTGGGCACGCTCCGAATCTGACTCAGGATCGAGATGCCATCGACGTTCGGCATATTGATGTCGAGCAGTACGACATCGGGTTCGAACGTGTGGACGAGATTCATCGCCAACGTTGAATCGGACGTCGTTTCGAAATCGGTGTAACCGGCTTTGGTCAGCAGCTTCTTGGCGACCAGAACGTTGGCGATTTCGTCGTCCACGATCATGATCTTGCCGTCACGCCGTGCGGACGGAGTCGTTCCGCTAGCCGCTTTCGTCGCTCGTTCCGCGTCGAGGACCAACGGCGCATTGTGCGCCGGCTGGGGCAGCGGGTTGGTTGGATTGTTCGGTGCGGCGGTCATGGATGAATACTCATGGGATGAACGAGTTTTGAACGCCAAGCACTGCGAGCCTCCGAAATCGCCCAAATGTCGCCAAATCGATTTTCATTTCCTGTGACGTCCGGATGATTCTTCCACCGCTGCGGATGGTGCTGATTACGAGGGTGACTGTCGAGACGTCATAAATCTGGTAGCCTCGCGTCCCCGTTTTTCTAACTGGAGTGAATCATGAAACGCCTCCCCCTCGGCTCAACCGGACTTGAACTCTCGCAACTCGGTTTCGGAGCCTCGTCGATCGGTGCCGAATTCCGACCGATCGATGTTGGTGAAGCACTCCGTTGCGTCAACGTGGCGTTGGAGCGCGGCATCAACTACATCGACACCGCCGCCTATTACGGTCGCGGGATGAGCGAGATCATGCTGGGGCGTGTCCTGCCGGAAATCCCCCGGGATTCATACATCCTGAGCACCAAACTCGGTCGGTACGCCCCTCAGCACTTCGATTTTTCGGCGCGGCGAGTTCGCGAGAGCATTGACATCTCGCTCGAACGAATGCGGATCGATCACATCGACATTGTGTTTTGCCACGACATCGAGTTTGTGGACCTGAATCAGATCGTGGATGAGACGATTCCCGCGCTCCGAAAGGAGGTCGAAAGTGGCAAGGTCCGTTACATCGGCGTCAGCGGGTATCCGATGAAGATCTTCCACGAGATGCTCCGCCGCAGCGAGCTCGATGTCGTGCTCACGTACAACCATTACACCCTGCAGAACGACATGGCACTCGCGTTGATCGAACCTTGTGCGGCGGCCGGTGTGGGGTTAATCAATGCCGCTCCATTCTCGGCGCGATTGTTGACCAATGCCACGTTGCCCGAGTGGCACAAGGCGACCGACGAAGTCCGTTCGGTGGCAGCGAAGGCGGCCGCGCATTGTCGCGAAAAAGGCAGCGACATCGCCAAGCTCGCACTCCAATACTCGGCCGCCAACGAGTCCTTTTCGAGCTGTGTCGTGGGGTCCGCAAACCCGGATCGCGTCGCAGGCTGGTGCGATTGGCTCGAGGAACCACTCGATCACGCACTTGTCGACGAGGTGAAGGAAATTCTCCAGCCCATTCACAATTGGGTCTACGTCGAAGGGCGCCCTGAAAGTAACGACTCCTGATACACATCACCCTCACACCCATTCTCAACTGATGAAATCTTGCATCACCATTTCACTCGTCGAAGAAGCTCGTGGCGGCCCCTTTGTCCTTTGGGACGGGCTTGAAGCTTCGATCACGTTCGCTGCTGAAACAGGTTTCGACGCGGTCGAAATCTTTGCGCCGTCGGTCGAAGCCCTTCAACTCGACAAGCTCGGCGGATGGCTGGACGCGGCGGGCTTGAAACTTGCCGCCCTGGGAACGGGGGCCGGCTGGGTGAAACACCGGCTCCAGTTAGCCGACGCCGACGCGCAAAAGAGGAGCGATGCTCGCGCCTTTGTGCGAACGATCATCGACGCCGCGGGTGGACTTGGGGCGATGGCAATCATCGGTTCGATGCAAGGCCGCAGTGAAGGCGAGGTGGATCGTGAGATGGCACTCGGTTATCTCGGCGAGGCTTTGGAGGACGGTGGCCAGCATGCGGAGCAGTACAACGTGCCGTTGATTTATGAGCCGCTCAATCGATACGAGACCAATCAATGCTGTACCGTCGCGCAGGGCGTTTCGTTGCTGAGTTCGCTCACGACGCAGAACGTGCGTTTGTTGTGTGACCTGTTTCACATGAACATCGAGGAGTCGGATGTTGCCGCGGCACTCAAGGAAGGCGGCGATTTCGTCGGGCACATCCACTTTGTTGACAGTAACCGTCGCCCCGTCGGATGTGGACACATGCAATACGGACCGATCATCGACGCACTGAAGTCAATCGGATACGACGGTTATCTCTGCGCCGAAGCATTTCCGTGGCCCGATCCCCACGAAGCTGCACGTCAAACGATGCGGGCGTACCGTTACTGGCTCGGTGAGTCATGAAGTGCTTGGTGACATCGTGTGGAACGATTTCGTTATAGTGGGGGCCGGGGCAAGGTCATTGGCGACCGCCACGGTACTCGAGCGAGAATAGGACGATGTCGAAGTACTTGGAGAACGTGAAACAGTATGTCGATGCCCCGAACGAGGACGCGGTGGAATCACTCGTCGGGCATTTGGGGATCGCTTTGGAAAGCCGCGATGGATCGAATGTCGCGGCAACCGACCCCGATGAACTGAGCAAAATTCGCGAAGGCTTTTGCAACGTCAACCTTGACCTCGAAGACGACGAGGCCGACGCGGCGATCAAAAAGGTTTGCGAGATGATGAAGGGTGACAACTCGAAATGCCGCGTCACGTTTTATTATCTGCTGGCGCAGGAAACCGATCGCATGCATCGCTTGTGCTAGACGTGGGCGGATTTTACCGCGACCCGAATGATCGGCGAGCACGATGAGTGAATTGCTGACGCTGCTGCGTCGTACCGGACCGGCGATCGTCGTCGCCGCCGTCGTGCTCGGTCCCGGCAGCATTGTCACGGCATCCAAAGTCGGGTGCGAGTTCGGATACGAGTTGCTCTGGTTATTGCCGCTCGCGATCGGGTTGATGATCTCGATGACGCTCTCCGCGATGGCAATCGGCGCGACCCAACGTCAAACGCCCTGTCAGGCCGTCGCGGAGACATTCGGTCGGCCTTTTGCGTGGATCGTCGGCGTTTCGATGGCCGTCGCCGTCACGATGTTTCAGGCTTCCAACAACAACGCGTTGCTGATGGCGGCGGAGGGTTTTGTGGGGCCGTTGGGAAGTCGTGTGACGTCGCCGACCGTTTCCGCAACGATCCGCACGGCCGTCCCGCTCTTGTTCAATGCATTCGTGATGGGGCTTCTTTGGGCCAGCCGTCGCGGCCTTTACCGTGGCGTTGAACGCGCGATGGGATGGCTTGTTGCGATCATGGTTTTGGCATTCGCCGTGAACCTTTTTTTTGCCGCCCCATCGTTGAGCTCGATGTTCGCCGGGTTGATTCCCTCGATACCGAGCGCGGCGCCGGATGGCCGATCCACAGGATCGTGGATGACCGCCGGTGCAATGATGACAACGACGTTCTCCGTGGCGGCCGCGTTTTACCAGGCGTACCAGGTTCGCGAAAAAGGGTGGACCGAATCCGAACTACGGCTCGGATTTGTCGACACGCTTGTCGGCATTTGCTCGCTCGGTCTGATCACCGCAATGATCTTGGTGACGGCGGCCGCGGCGCTTCATGGGCAGGTTGAGACCGAGTCGCTTACCGATGCAGCCGCCGTTGCCCGAGCTCTCGAGCCCACCTTCGGTTCCTGGGCACGCTACATCTTCGCACTCGGTGTGCTCGCGGGCGCGATCAGCTCCTTTGTCGTCAATGCGTTGATCGGCGCAGTCGTATTTTGCGATTCCATCGGCAAATCGAGCCGGCTTTCGGACTCGCCGGTTCGTTACGCGACGTTCGCGATGCTCGGACTGGGATGGCTGGTCTCGGCCATGGGCGTGGTGACGGGCATCCCGTTGGCCGACTTTATTGTGTTGGCGCAAGCCCTGACCGTGTTCGCGTTTCCGATTCTCGGTGCGACGATCATTTGGCAAGCGCGGCGTATCGAACGTGGCAAACTTCCCGCTTGGGTCATGCCATTGAATTACGTCGGGATCTTCGTCGTGGTGTTGTTGAGCGCAAGAACGTTGTTTCGAATTCTCGCGTGAACAGAGTTGCCGCGAAATGCTAGGACGCCGTCACTTCGAGCGCCAGTTCTTTCGCTGCTTTGAGATCGAGTTTCCCAGTGCCGAGCAATGGGATCTGTTCGACCTGAAAGAAGGAGTCGCGCGATGGAATGAATAGATTGGGGAGCCCCGCGGTCTTCAGATCCGAAAGGACATCCTCCACCGACTTTGTCAGCGGACGATGAAGCACCACGAGTCGTTCGCCCTTCTTCGGATCGGGGACTGCGGTCACGCAGACTTGGATTTTCTCGTCTTCGTCGTCGGCGGCCTCCTCAGAACCGGCCAGCGACAGATTGATCTCTTCCTCCACCTTGATGTGAGGAACCATTTCGCCGCCGATCTTTGAGAAACGACTCAGCCGCCCGGTGATGTGAATAAAGCCCTGCTCATCAATGTTTGCGATATCACCCGTGGTGTACCAACCGGACTGGATCAGCTTGGACGTCAACTCCGGTTGATTGGCGTAGCCTTTCATGATGTTGGGGCCCGCGATCAGCAACATTCCGTCTTGGCCGCTGCAGACCTCTTCGCCCGATTCGGTCGAAACGACTTTGGCACACACACCGGGCAACGGTCGTCCGACAGAACCTTCGATTCGATCCGGTTGATGTTTCGCCTGCGACCGAGCGGGCGGCACATTCACCGACACCAGCGGGCTGAGTTCGGTCGCGCCGTAGCCTTCGACCGGCCGGACGCCAAACTTCTCTTCAAAAGTTTGGAAGAGTTCTGTCGGCATCTTTTCAGCCCCGACGATGCAGATTTCCAGCTTCGCAAACTGCTCCGGGGTGATTCGTTTGACGAAGCCGCGGATGAAGGTCGGCGTTCCGAGGATCACCGTCGCGCCGTATTTTTCGGCGAGCTTACCGACCTGCCGGGAGTCGAGCGGATTGAAGTGATAAATCCCGGCAGGGCCCAGCACCTGGGCCGCCCAAAGCGTGACCGCGTATCCGAACGAGTGAAAGAACGGCAGGATGCCAAGGATGACATCTTCGGTATTCAACGGGACGGCCCTTGCGATCGCGTCGACGTTGTGGCTCACATTGGCCTGGGTCAACATCACGCCTTTCGGCATGCCGGTCGAACCACTGGTGAAGATGACCGTGAGCAGATCGTCGCTCTGTACTTTGGTCAATCCGAGAATGCGTTCGAGTATCCAAATCGGTAGCAACGCGCCTTGGATGAATGCGAGAGCCTTGTCGAGCGTTGTGATTTTCTTGGCAACGGATTCCAAGGTCACCACATCGGAATCCACCTGCAGATCGACTTTGCTGAGAAATCGCTCACTTGAGAGAACGTGCTTGATCCCGATCTCGCTGATGCAGTGGTTGATGACTTCACTGGTCACGGTGTAGTTGAGATTGGCTGAGACGCGCCGGTCTAAGGCGAGTGTCACATTCGTGATGACCGTTCCGGCGCTCGGAGGCAGTAAGACACCGACATTGGTTTCACCCTCCTCAAAGACTTCCCGTCTCAATGCTCGTCTGAGCGCAAGCGCGCGGATCAGTGCTTGTCGTCCACCGACTTCCGCACCCGAGGAATCGGCAACCTGCAATCTCCCGCCTCGACGTCGCCACGTCCGTATGACGCTACGAGCCAGGATGGGAAAGTCGCTACGGCTTTCAACGGTCGCGCGCGCGTTCAGTTCGAGGACCCGCGAACGCAAAAGGTCGAGTGGCGTATCGTTCGAAACCGGTTTGCCGATGTGGAGCGTCAGTTGTCGTCGTGGCATGGACGGCCACTTGCGAAAGAATCTTCCGCCGGAAAAGCTGAAGATGCTGCCCCACATCCCATTGAGATACATCGGGACGATCGGCGCATCGTTGCCTTGGACGATCTTTCTCAGTCCCGGTTTGAAGGCTTGTAGTTGTCCCGTTCGTGTGATCGAGCCTTCGGGGAAGATGCCGACGACCTCTCCGGATTTCAGGCCCTCGCGGGCAGTCTTCAACGCACGCGCGATCGACTTGGGGTTGTTGGACATCAAGATCGTGTCGAACGCAGCAGCAAGCCACTTCGCAAATCCGGAGATGAAGTTCCCGCCGTCGACGACAAAGCGGACATTGTGAGGCAACATCCACAACAGCAGGATCCCGTCCATCCAGGACACATGATTGCAGATGACGAGATAGCTTCCTGATTCCGGAAGATTCTCGCGGCCAATGACTTTGGGCCGGTAAAGCAAATGAAGGAACGGCCGGACGAGCGTGCGGACAAAGAGACGCGGAGTAAAAACAGCCGCTGCCGCAATCAAGAAAACAACTGCGATTGCCGCGCACAGCAGATTCCAAAACATTCGATCATCCCTTGTCTATGTCGCCGAGGCTTTTGGTCAGGCGGGTCGCCTTTACAGAGCCTCTCACCATCCTGAGCTGCGCGAAATTACCCGGCGCGGGTTCGCCATGAGGCCGAAGGATACGGCATGGACGGCAGAACCGGCAACATCGAGCCGTCCGGAACGTTTCGTCAGGTCGCGGCCGAGCGAAGCATGTCGTTCCACGTTTCCCGCTTGCGCGACTTGGACGCTAGCTGGCCCAGGAGAGCAAACAGCGTACTTTCGGCAGCATCGTCGACCTCGTTGATCACTTCCTCGGACCGAATCGACTCGACAATAAACCGCTGCTGCAACGCTGTTGCCGTCTGGCTGGAGGCTCTCGTGGGGGATTTCCAGATCAAGCGGTCCTCGGCGTCGTAGAGTCGCCCGGCTGCCAAGTCTGCTCGACCTTCCGAGCCGTGAAGGTGTTCGCCGACCTGCTTGCCGGGTTGGCTACCTCCTCGCCGACATTGAGACATCAAACGGAGTCCGGTGCCGAACTCGTACTCCACGGTGAGGTGATCGAAGACACGTTCGCTGTCCGTGACCCCTGCCGATTCGGGCGGCATGCCCCATCCGCCTTGTGCCGACGCCGCAACCGGAAGTTCGCTTGTTGCCGCCCGAATGCGATCGAGCCCGGCAACGTGTTGCTCAAGATGTAACTCGCCGCCCGTCCAGTGGAAATGATTCCAGTTTCGGACTTCGAATTCGCGCTGCGACTCCTTGTTCGCAACTCGCGGCGATTTCAACGGTCCGGCGTTGCAATACGTGCGCGCCCAGATCAGCCGTCCGATCGCGCCCGATTGAATGCGTTGAATCGTCTCGTCGTAGCACGGGTCGAAACGTTTTTGAAAACCGACAAAAGCACTCTGCCCGTTGGCAAACGCACGCTGAGCGAGTCCCATCATGCGAACGGTTTGGCCGACGTCAGCGGCGAGCGGCTTCTCTAAAAAGACGTGCTTGCCCGAATCGATCGCCGCTTCAAAATGCTGTGGCCGAAACACCGGTGGCGCCGTGAGGTAGACGAGGTCGGCGTCTGTCTGCATGACCGACTCGTATGCGTCCCAACCACTGCATCGAAGGCAATTCGCATCCAATTGCTCGGCATGTCGTCCCTTCACCGTCCGATAGGTGGCTTGGACCTGGGAAGGTAAGACGTCCGCTAAGGCAACGACGCGGACGGACTCATCGATCGAGAGGACGCTGTCGAGTAACGCGCGTGCACGTCGGCCACAGCCGACGACGCCCACACGTATCGGGCGACGCGATCGGCCCGCAACCGCCTTTCCCGCGACCATCGCGCCACTGATCGCACCGCCGGCGATCATCAGCCCGCTTTTGCGAATGAAGTTTCGTCGAGCGACAGATGACTGATCCGTCATTTTCAAGCGCCTTCCCGCATCTTCTGCCGCGCACGGGAAAGCAACGGCCCGATGGAGTTTTCTGTCATCCCCACCGCATCGCTGATCTCGCGGTAGCTCTTCCCTTCAAGGTGATACATGCGGACCACGTTTGCCTCTTCAGGGTCGAGACGGTTCATCAAGCGTTCGACTTCCTCGCGATCCTCCATCCGCGACGGCGCTTCAACCGTCGGTTCGGAAGCCGCGATCGAAGCTCCAGACACACTTTGATGAAGTCTGCGAGCAATGACACGTCTGGCGATGACCGTCAGATACGTCGCTAAGGAACAGTTGCGTCGAAACCTCCGCAGCACTCCCTTGTCATTTGCCAACAGAGTCAGAAAGACGTCTGCGATCAAGTCATCACGAGTCGACTCGTCCAACTGGATGCCGCGGGTCTGAGCCGTGTGATTGGCGACATGAACGACCAGACCGAGAAAGCGATCCACAAAGTCCTGCCAAGCCCTCGGCGCCCCCTCAATGCATCGATGCAAAAGGATTCGATCGATGTCAGAAAGGCTCACGGGTCCTCTTTTGGGGTGAGAGGGCGAACGGTCAGCAGGCGACCGTAATACGATCGCGTTGCGGTTTTCAGCCGCATTTATGGTAGGTGGGGGGCCATTCCGTGGCAAGCATTTGCAGTCAAACACCCCCGAAGTGTCGGCGTCCTCCCCTCACCCGGGGTCGATTTGACGAGTTCGCGGGGTCAATTCGACCGGAGAAGAGTCGCCACACAATCGATGACCTACGGTTTCGTACCTAAATCCAGTTTTGCGCGGACCCGACACAACGCCAAAATGAGTCTCAATCCAACGCCCTCTGACCCCAGCGACCCATTCTCCCTCGACGTAGCGGGAATGTCGCCCGTACCCGTACAGGTTTCGCCCAGTTCGTTAACGCGGCCCGGGCTGGAAGCCATGCGGACCGCGGTTGGAGGTCCCGAGGAAAGTGCATTCCGCCAATCCGAGCTCACCGCGGAGGATCAATTCGCTGTGGTCCGACTGGGGATCGCGACGTCGCTGTACTACGCACTGCGGACCAAGAATCCGACGACGGCCGCGCATTCGCTAAGAGTGGCCCTCTACTGCAGCAGTTGGGCGGAACGACTCGGTCTCGACAGCGATTTACGGGATCGCATCGAAGTCGCCGCGCTACTCCACGATATCGGAAAAATCGGCATCCCCGATCGTATCCTACGCAAACCCGGCAAGCTGACTGTCGACGAACAGCTCTCGATGGATGCTTGTCCCGAGTTGGGCGCCGCGATCCTTCAAGGGTGCACCAACGATGCCGACCTCTTGGCGATCGTTCGCTACGGCAATTGTTGGTTCAAGAGTCGACGACAGGACGACAAGCCCAAAGGTGAGGAGATTCCCCTCGGTGCTCGGATGCTCGCGATCGCGGATGCTTTCGACGCGATGACGACCGAGCACATCTACCGCCCTGCACTAAGTCGCGATCGAGCGATCATCGAACTCGTCGGTAGCAGCGGCGTTCAATTTGATCCCACGTTGGTCGTCGATTTCACCCGCATGGTGGAGGAGCAGCCCGAGTTACTGCAAGGCAGCACCGTTCATCGATGGTTACAGCAATTGCGCCCCGACGCTTCGGAAGCGTTTTGGACGGGCGGGGAGAATGCGATCGCGGCACGCGCCGCCAAGCCGAAAGCGGTGATACGGGTCGAGTCGCGATTCAAGTCTCAACTGTTGCGCACGCTCAAGGATGGTGTCGTTTTTACAGACACTGAAGGGGTGGTGACGCAGTGGAACCTCGCGATGGAGCGGATGACCGGTGTACTCTCCGAGGCGATGGTCGGTAAGCAATGGTCCATCTCGGCCGTTTCGATGCGCGATGCCGATGGTGACGAAGACCACGAGACGCAGTGTCCACTGAGCGAATGCGTTGAAACCGGCATCTCGGTTCGTCGCGCGATGGTGATCGAGAACGGCATGTACTCGATCCCCGTGCACGTCGAGGTCGCGCCGGTCGTGGGAGAAGAACGCGGTTCCTACGGCTGCGTGATCGTCGTCCACGATCTTTCCGATCGAGAGAACTTGGAGCGGCGTTTGGAGTCGTTGCATCAAGAAACGATCCTCGATCCACTGACGCGCGTTGCCAATCGAGCTCACTTTGACCAGACGCTCAAAGACTTGGTGAAGTCGGCCAGCAGCGGCGGCAACACGTTCGCATTAATCATCTGCGACATCGATAAGTTCAAGCGGATCAACGACACCTTCGGGCACCCCGCCGGCGACGATGCCTTGATGACATTCGCGGAGCTTCTCCGTTCACACAGTCGCGAAGGCGACTTGGTCGCACGTTACGGCGGTGAGGAATTTTTGTTGCTCGCCGATGCGTGTGACAATTCAACGGGGATTCGCCGCGCCGAAGCCATCCGCGCCGCGTTGGAGTCCACGCGGATACCGAGTTTGAATGACGAATGCATGACGGCCAGCTTCGGTGTGACCGAGTACCAATCCGGCGACACCGCAGCAACCGTTGTGGCGCGTGCCGATCGAGCACTTCTGAAAGCGAAAGACAACGGTCGAAATCGCGTCGTCCAACTCGGGCTCGGCAAGAAGTCCGAAACGCCAGAGCCCGACGAGAAGGCATCGTGGTTTTCATCGTGGTTCTCCGGCACCGAAAGCGGGTCGGATTCGGTCATCGAAATTTTTACGCCGGTGCCGATCGATCTTGCGATCGAAAAGCTTCGTGGGTTCATCGCCGACCACGAGGCGGAAATCGTCAGCGTCTCTGAGAGCAAGCTGAGTTTGAAAGTGAACGCCGGCCAGACACAAGAAGGTCGACGGAAGCTGGATCGCCGGATTGCGTTTCACGCCACCATCACCCTCAGTGTCCCGGATCAAGAGGAGTGCCTCGGCCGCACCAAGGGGGCTCCCGATCAGAACACCAAGGCCTCGATCGAACTGCGGCCGATTCGCAACCGTGATCGACGGAATCGAGAACTGAAAGATGCCGTCAAACTGCTCGCTGCCAGCTTCCGCTCTTACCTGATGGGCGAAATCATCACGTCGGAGTAACGGCGCTTCGGCTCGATTACCGGCTGTCTTCATCGCGGGTTCACCCGCATTGCGGGCGTAAGCCGCCAAACGCCATTTCCTAAGGGGGCGTTTTCGGGCAAAGCTTCTTCATGCAATGAATCGAGCGTCCGGTGCGCGCGACGTTGAGAAGACCCATCAGTGAGAACAGCGATGAGCGATCTCCGCAACTTTATGAGTGGCTTGGTCAAGCGAAGCCCGGGCGAGGAGACGTTTCACCAGGCAGTGGAGGAGGTGGTCGCGACGCTCATCCCGTACGTGAAAGAGCATCACCCCGAGTATGCACGCGACCAGATTCTGGAACGCATGACCGAACCCGATCGTGTCGTGATCTTTCGCGTCACATGGCAGGACGATGACGGCAACATCCGAGTCAATCGTGCCTGGCGTGTTCAGTTCAATAACTCGATCGGTCCGTACAAGGGCGGGATGCGATTTCACCCTTCGGTGACGCTCGACGTCCTCAAGTTTTTAGGTTTCGAGCAGACCTTTAAAAACAGCTTGACCGGACTTCCGATGGGCGGCGCCAAAGGGGGCGCGAACTTCAACCCCAAAGGCAAGAGTGACCGCGAAGTGATGCGGTTTTGCCAATCGTTGATGATCGAGCTGCAACGTCACATCGGCGAAGACACCGATATTCCAGCCGGAGACATCGGCGTCGGCGGTCGCGAGATCAGCTACCTTTTCGGCCAGTACAAGCGGCTGGCCAACCGCTTCACCGGAACGATTACAGGCAAAGGCATCGCGTTCGGAGGAAGCCGAATTCGCACCGAGGCAACCGGATACGGGTGTGTGTATTTCTGCGACAACATGTTCAATCATGTTGGGGAAAGTTTGAACGGTAAAACCGTGTCCGTCTCCGGAAGCGGCAACGTTGCGATCTATGCGGTGGAAAAAGCGACGCAGTTGGGTGCGTCGGTCGTCACGCTCTCAGACTCCTCGGGGTTCATTCACGACCCCTCGGGCATTGACGAAGAAAAGCTTGCGTTCGTGAAAGAGCTGAAGGAAGTTCGCCGTGGCAGGATCAGTGAATACGCTGACGTGTTCGACTCCGCCACGTTCCATCCCGGACGCCCTTGGAGCGTCCCGACCGATGTCGCGTTACCTTGCGCGACACAAAATGAAATCTCCGTGGAGGATGCGCGACAGTTGGTCGCCGGCGGCGTTCGAGCCGTCTGCGAAGGCGCGAACATGCCGACCGAACTGGATGCGACCAAGGTGTTTGCGGAAGCGGGCGTTTTGTTCGGACCGGCAAAAGCCGCCAATGCGGGTGGGGTCGCCGTTTCAGGATTGGAGCAAAGTCAGAACGCGCTGCGTCTGTCCTGGTCTCGCGAAGAAGTGGACGAAAAGCTCCGCACGATCATGGACGAGATTCACACCAAGTGTGTCGACCACGGTTCGACTGCGAAAGACCGCGTGGACTACGTGGCCGGCGCAAACATTGCCGGTTTCTCAAAAGTCGCAGCCGCGATGCATGCGTACGGCGTTGTTTGACGGCGATCAACTGGCACGGGGATTGCTTCGGCTGACAGTCGTCAGTACGTCGAATCTCCGCTCCCACCTGGTTGCCTTCTTGCTTTCCATTCAAGAGCGATGTTCAACGACGTGCGATCGTCCGAGATGGTCGCTACCCTGAGGGGAGACTTGGCGGCAATCGATCGGGTCCAACTGTCAGCATTCAATCTTGAGGTCTACCGACGTGAATCTACTTTCACGCTTCGCGATGTTGTCGCTCGTGGTCTTGTCCATTTCGCCGTTGCAGGCTGAAACGACAATCACCGCTTTACGAAATCATGCCGGTGACCAATTACGGCTCGAAGCGACGGCGAAAACCAAAGAGAAAAAGTATGACGCTGCGGTTGCGCTTTGTGATTTGTATGTCGTTTTACGGAGCGATGACCGATTCGCGCAAAGTGAACTCCTTCAAGGAACGGCCGCGAAAGTCCGTCGTCGGTTGATCAACATCGCGAAACAACTCAAGAATCAACTGGAACGCGAAGGCAACGATCGGCCATCGGGTTTTGGAAGCATGGTGGATGAGGCGGTGGAGACTTCACTTTCCGAGGACACGGAATCCGACAACGCCGGGACCTTGTTTGGCGCTAACGCACCCGGCGAGGTGGCCAACGGCTGGGCGTTGGTCGAGTTGATTCAGCGAGTCGTTTCGCCTGACTTTTGGGAGCCTGTTGGTGGACCCGGTTCCGTCTACTACTTTCCGATGAGACGCGTGCTCGTGATTCGCGCGACGAGCGACGTTCATCAGCAAATCAAGGACTTGTTGATGGCACTGCGGTGATCGAGCGGTCTACTCCCTGAGTTCGCCCTGCTTGTTTGCCTGCCAAACTTCGCGGGTGTTCATGTCCATTGCGGTGAGCCAACCTCCGCCGTAGCAGTAGGTGTCCAGGCAGATAAGGTGGTCCGTCGCCATGACTTCGCCATCTCGATTGGCTGTGTGGCCGACCACCGCCACCTTGCCGCTGCTGTGAGGCGCGGGAATTCCCTGTGTCAATGAATACCAACGCAGCATCTCGACTTCCTGTTGGTCCAGCGGTAGCTCAGGGTCGTATGCGGCGTGGGTGAAGAAATAGTCCCCGTTGACGTAGTAGTCCCCGAGTGCGTCGAAAAACGCCTCGTGGTCGGGAGGCAGAAAGTTCAAGTCACCGTCAAATCCATAGCTGTCCAGCGTGTCGACGCCACCGTAGCGGAGCCAAGCGTGATGGGCGGCGCCGTTGCGGAGGACCTCCAGCATCATTTCCTCGTGATTTCCCAACACGCTCACGAGCTGCGTGCGAGCCCCCAATTCGATGAGCGTTTCCACGACCCCGCGAGAGTCGGGGCCTCGATCGATATAGTCCCCCAATGTCACGATGACGTCGTCCGGCTGCGGGTCGAATGCATCGATCAACGCGTCAAGCGCCATGCGGCATCCATGGATGTCTCCGATTGCGATCAAGCGTCCCGACACGAATGATTCCTTTTTTTCCGCATGATGCGGGCGTTTGACCGTTGATGACGACCCCCTCTGGTGAGCCCTGAGGGTACAGTTGTCATAGTTTCACGTTCCTGGGATAGATCGTAGCGCCCCAGGTCCCGCATTGATTGAAAGTTTGCGGTAGCTGAGCGAAACTGTCTACGTGGGACAATCGCGTGCCGAAGGACGAAAATGGGTCGTTTCCGTTTTTGAATCCCAACGGGCACGCTTTCCCGGGTGAACATCCAGGACCGGAACAATCAGCATGAGCACCGTTCAGCCACCCGCCGACTCGCCTCGCGTCCCCGAAGATGACGAGATGCATTCCCTCGATGCCAACGCGACCGATGTGGATGCTTGGGATGAAGAGGAACTCGAGGAGGAACCGGCACTCCAAACAGATGAGTCTGCGGCTCTATTTGGCAGCATGGCCATTCATATCTTGATCATCGTCTCACTCGCGATCATGCCGACACAGTTGGTCGAAGACGAGGAAGCGGTGGTGATCGTTTCCACACCAATCGAGCAGGAAGACGAGCCCATTATCGAGAAGGTCGTCTACAGCGAGATTCCTGAGATTGAGGTCGGAGCAAATAGCACGGCTGAATCCGAAATGGCCGATGCCTCCGCCGAGATGTTCGCCGAGGTGGCAGAAATTCCGAGCCCCGTCGATCTTGAGCAGAGTGACCTCGGAGATATTGAGGTCAACCGTATTTTCTCTCAGCCGATGGCCCCGATGGATCGGCTCACCGACCAAAAGGGAACCGTGGGGCAAGGCGAGACCGGCGCCGCGGGGGCCGTGGACCGGCTGACATTTGAGATTCTCAAATCGATGGAAGAACGCCCGACGCTCGTCGTTTGGTTGTTCGATCAGAGTGGCTCGTTGCATCGGCAACGGCGAGAGATTCGAGATCGTTTCGATCGAATTTATGACGAACTGGGAATCGTCAACAAAATGGACGAACGACCCGTCGCCGAGAAACGACGCGGTATGAACCATGACGCACAGCTGCTCAATTCGGTCATCGGCTTTGGCGAACGGGTCACCTTGTTCACCGAGTCGCCAACGGAAGACGTCGATGAGATCAAGCAAATCGTTGACAACATCGAGACCGACGACTCGGGCGTCGAACGTGTTTTCGGTGCTATCAAAACCGCTGCCGACGAATACAAATCACTTCGTCGCAGCCGCGGCGATCAGGGCCCGATGCGAAACGTCATGTTGGTGGTGGTGACCGACGAACGGGGTGACGACGAACACATGGTCGAGGACTCGATCAACATTTGCCGACGTTACGCCATGCCGGTCTACATCATCGGCGTGCCCGCTCCGTTCGGTCGTCGTGAAACTCTCGTCAAGTACGTCGATCCTGATCCGAAATACGACCAAACACCCCAGTGGGCCAGCGTCGACCAGGGACCTGAATCCTTCTTCCCGGAACGGGTTCAACTTTCGTTCACTGGAAATTTCGAATCCGAGCCCGTCATCGACAGCGGCTTTGGCCCTTATGCGCTCACCCGGCTTTGCTACGAAACCGGCGGGATCTTCTTCAACGTGCACCCGAATCGCAATGTCGCGCGACGGGTTCGCACCCGAGAGATCGCCGCGTTTGCCTCGGGCATGGAGTACTTTTTTGATCCCGCCAAGATGTCTCGTTACCGGCCGGACTATCTCGCGCCGCAAGATTACGTTTCGAAGGTGAAGGCCAGCCCGCTTCGTAACGCACTTGTGACCGCGGCGCAGCGAAAACCGGCGTCGGGTATCACCCGTCCCAGGCTCGAATTCATTGGTGCCGATCAGGCCCGGCTCGCCGCCGATCTGACACGTGCCCAACAGGATGCCGCGCGTCTCGAACAACCGCTCGGGCAACTCGCGATGATTTTGCAGCCGGGCATGAAACACCGCGAGGATGAATCCAGCCCACGATGGCGGGCCGGCTATGACCTCGCGATGGGGCGTGTCCTCGCACAAAAAGTGCGAACCGAGACCTACAACGCGATGCTGGCAAAAGCCAAGTTGGGCATGGCATTCAAAGAAGAGAAGAACAACACGTGGGTGCTTGAACCGAGTAACGAAGTCACCGTCGGCAGCAAATGGAAACGCGAGGCAGAAACCGCGCGAAACTTGCTTGAAACCGTGATCAAAGAGCACGAAGGCACGCCCTGGGAGTTGCTTGCACAGAAAGAGCTCGAAGTCCCGATCGGTTGGACTTGGACGGAGAAATTTACCGATCTTTCACCACCGGCGCCGCGACGACCCGGTAACAACAACAATAATCCGAGACCGCCTCGCGACGATCAAAAACGGATGTTGAAGAAGGCACCCAAACGACCCGTGCCCAAGCTCTAGGGCCGCTGGGGCTTCGTTTTGATGCGTCTCGCAGGTGTTCGTGCCTGCGTGGAATCCTCCTCGCAAAACTCTCTTTCGCGACAGCGATCGGATTTGTTACTCCACCCACGTTGACGTCACTCGACTCGTATGTGGGAACATCCGATGCCTCTCCGGTTTCGAAAACCCGTCGCCGTTTTGCTCGTCCTATCCGCTTCGATGCTGTTGTCGGCAACGGCCGATGCAGGTCCACCCTCGTTGCTGAAGATCTTCGGAAAAGCGAAACCGATCGAGGAAGTTGACTCGTTCCTGCTGAAGCAAGAAGACGGCCCGTGGTTGCTTTTAGCGACGACGTTCGTCGGTCAAAACGCCAAAGACCGTGCGGAACGAACCGCGATCGAACTTCGAAAGAAGTTGCGTCTGCCAGCGTTCATTCACAAACAAGACTTTGATTTCACCGGTAGCACGACCGAACGTGCCAACGGTATCAAACGCGTTCGATACGCCAATCCGCACCACTACGAAGCGTATGCGGTATTGGTCGGCGAGTACGACTCCGTGAATCACGGGAACGTCGATCGAGACCTTGATCGTCTCAAAAGGCTCGACCTCGACGTGTTCAGAGATGCGGATGAGGTTCTCGCCGAATACAACACCAAGTCGCCGGCTTCAACCGTCAAGGCAATCAGTCGACACCTCTTCTTTAAGTCAAAGAAGGGTGCGGGGACCAAGGGGGCGCTCGCGACCGCCTTCGTGACTCGCAACCCGCTGTTGCCGGAAGACTATTTTCAGCAACCGGAGGTCGATTCATTTGTCCGCCAACTCAATGAAGGCCGCTTGCATAGCTTGCTCGACTCCGAAGGCAAGTTCACCGTGATCGTGCGAACGTTCGACGCTTGTGGGACGATCCAAGGTGCGAAGAACGAAGACAAATTCACTGCGAGTGCCGAACGAATGGACGGCTATGTCTTGGCCGCGGAGAAAATGGTGAAGCAACTACGCAAAGACGGTATCGAGGCCTACCAGTATCACGACCGCGTTCGGTCGGTGGTCACCGTTGGTAGTTTTGAGAGTCTTGGAAGAGAGTTGCCAGACGGCGGTTTTGAATACGCCCCCGAGATTCGTCGTGTGATGCATACCTACAGTGCGCTGAACAACACCAACGTGCACACCACACCCGGACAACGCGGCATCTCGGCAAATCATGTCGGCGGCATTCCATACGACATCCAACCGACTCCGATCGCCATTCCCAAGGCCGGTAAGCGGAGTTTCTACAGTTCCAAGCTTCGCCTGCGTTAGGTGAAATCGGCTTGAGGTTCGGCGAGCCCATTCTGCTTAAGCTTGCAGGCCGGCTCGCTGTTTGGGGCAGGCTTGCTGTTGAGCACGGATCGCTGTCGAGCACAGCTAAGCGATCTAATGTGCTGGCGGTAAGACCAGCTCGGCGTTCAGAAGAGCTTAACGCCGCGTTTGCGCAAATCGCGAGGCCAGCGCCGTCTTTCGCGTTTTCTGGTCTTCGAAGGCGTCCACCGCGGCTCGCTCTTTTCCGTAATTTGTTCCGGTTGTGCGGAATAATTCAATCTTGGCGGTCCGAATGCCGAAACCTATTTCGTGTTCGGTTCGCGAGCAGAAAACACGGCGATTTTCGTGCTTTCCACTGGCTTGACGATCGGCACCCGCGACCCTATGCTTCGGCGTTTAAGTTGAAAGCTTGCAAGGGTTTACAGCGATCGAGTCGGCTTCCATGAGGCCGCCCCTGTCGCGCATCGGGAGTCGTGAGTGACCAAGAAAGACATCGTCCGCACGATTTCTGACGAGGTGGGCCTGACACAACAGCAGACCAAGAAGATCGTTCAAAGGACGTTCGACTCGATCATTGATACCCTCGTGAGGGATGGTCGCATCGAGTTGAGGAACTTTGGCGTCTTTGAGGTCAAATCGCGGGCGGCCCGACGGGCCAGAAACCCGAAGACAGGTGACGAGGTCATTGTGCCCGAAAAGCACGTCGTGACCTTTAAGCCTGGAAAGTACATGGAGGCACGAGTTCAGGACGCTGAGCTGGGCGGAGAGCACCAAACGGTGCGGGATGCTCCCAGCGAGTCGGAACTCCAATCCAAACCACCTTCCAACCCGAATTCCGGTCGCTGGGACGAAGACTGACCACGGCCGCAAGATCGCAAGAACGTTCACGGAGGAACCCATGCGACGCTTGTTCCAAATCACCATGCTCGCCCTTTGCGTCAGCTCCACCGTCGGATGCTTTGTTCCGATCTATTCGGCTCGCCCCGAACGCCGAGTGCAGCAGCTGCTCTACACCTCGGAAGACATGCGGTCGCTGGTCGACGAATGGGAGCGTTTCTGGTTCCTCGATTCGCCCAGTCACCTCACGCCGATTCGAACCCACGGCGGCATCATGTAGTCAGCGTCGGCTGACTCGTGAATGCAAATGTCAACTGCGCCGGTCGGCGCAGCGTTTCAAGCGGCGGCCGCGAACGAAGGTCGTTGGCGCCGGCACCGGCTCGCGTCCACTCGCGCAGGTCTCCGTAGCCTGCGGGCGGGACGATAACGCTGACGACGGTTCCGTGTGACGCGAGCAAACGCGCAAATCGGGTTGCGCCTTCGATCCCGGGGACGTCGTTATCGGCGATCACGGTAACGGCTCGAGCCGCGTATTTCCCGACGTAGTCGGAAGCGGCTTCGGTCGACGCGCTGCAGCTTGCGCGGCCGATCACCCACAAGCCCAGGCCATCCGCGGCGGCAGTGTCCGAGGCACCTTCGGTGATCCAGAGACGACTGCGGTCGATGACGTCACCACGCGGCAGAAACAACCCGCTGCGACTCCCTCGCCGCGACCACTTGGAGCATTCATCTTGGCTCCACGGGAGTGATGCCAAGCGGACTCCGATCACGGTCGTCTCCGCGTCCCGCATCGGCCACGTTGACGCATTGCGGTCGGGGGTGAGGCCGACGCGGAGTGAAAGCAGGGTTCCCGCGGGAACGGCAAGACTCGTCGCCAGTCGCTCTCGCGTTTCTTGATCGATTCGTTCAAAGGCTTGTCGCGCAAAATCCGAGTGGCCTTCGAGTTCCGAGTCGCTTTGTCGTTGTTTCGAACGTCGTTGCGACAATCCGAATGTGCCGCCCGTCCCATGCGTCGTACCACCGAGGGCATCCGCCACAAACGCAAGGGTCTCGCGGAACGACAGACCGAGCCACCACCGGAGCGTTTGAATCCCGTCACCCGGACGAATCGGGCTACCGGCTGTGAAGCAGTGACGGCAGTGCACCGCGCCGCGGGACTCAAATCCGTGAAACACGCTGAACCGATCCTGACCACCGCACTTGGGACAGGGGTGGCCTCGGCCATCGAGAAGATTCGCTGGGATTCCAGCCCGGATGAGGATTTCGCTCCATCGCCCGTTCGCTGCTACTCGCAATTCCTCCGCATCCAGGAATGCCATAACGTTCTCGCCTTTCCGTGGGACACCGTTCGCTCGCATGTGGCTTCGTCATGCGAGGAGCGTTACCATCGATCGGCCGACGACGAATCCGTTTCGGCCTGCGATGTCGGTCGTATCGATCACGTGCTTTGAAAGCCCCATTCATCCATGAAGTTTTCCGTCCGCAGTCTGCTCGCCCTGCTACTGCTATGCGGTTTCGCGTTCCCAATCTGGATCGAGGCTCAACGCTTAAGCGAAGCGGAGTTGGAGCAGTTGAACCTCAAGAAAGACTTGCAAGTTGCGCTCGATGAGCTCGAGTCTTTCGGTCCTTGGCCCGAGGATCGAAAGCATCTCGCCGAAGAGTACGATTCGATTGCGGCTTTGACGAAGATCGCCGAGGATCGGCGAGAGGAGATTCGACAAAAGTATTCACAACTTGAACCACGCGAGCCGGACGTGTTTTCGATCCGAGGCATCCCGTCTTGGAGACCCGATTCCAAGTCTTCCGCTCCTGTCGGTTTCGTCATGCAGGTTCCCGAATCGCGGGACGTCTGGCTCAAGCTTGCTTGGACAAAAAATGACGGCAGTGGAAATCAGGGACGATTGCTCGACCAACTGAGTGAGCCGCCGACCAAGACTGGTTTCACCAACGAGGGTTTGTATCAACAAAAATTGCAACCAGGGAAACGGACGCTTCGCTACGAGCAGTTAAAAACCGAAGACAGCGCGTTGGTGTTCGAGATCTGGCTCGATGAAACTCGTTTGTTTCAATCCCAGTTCATGGACTCAAACAGTAAGAGTAAGGGTTGGTCGAGTCTGTCGGGGCGTTCGCAGAGTGATTTTCGACCGAAACAACCTCTGCCTTGGCTTTTCAGTAGTCGTGTGGAGTGGGAACCGACTCCTGGAGAAGGTTTCATCGAATCCGAACTGCGTCCAACGATCTGGTTGAGCGATCAACCGAGTGAGGCTTTCCAAGAGTTCGCGGCGGCGGAGCAAGGCGATGGTTGAATCAAAACCAAGTTGGTCCGCCGCTCAAGTGATTATCGCGATCCTGTTTTTTGCGGCGCTGGCTTTGATGGTGTTCATCAAGGTCTCGCTTTCGAATCGTCGGTCGGTACTCGTTGAGGAAAACGAGCGAATCGCGGCCGACGTCTCGCAAACCCGCGAGGAAGTGCAGACATTCAAAGAGCTTCGTCGCCAAAACGACGAAGGAAAAGATTCGATCAAAGAGATGATGAGCCTGTGTCGAGAGGCCGAGGACGTTCCCGAATTCGAGTCCTGGCTTGTTTCGTCTTCACGTAGCGGGCAAGAGCTTTTCTTCTTCGTTCCCGAAGGCGAGCACTGGTTGAGTGTGACCACAACGTCACCGAGAAAGCCGACGAGTCATGTGGTTCCGTTCCGCGGCATGGAGCGAAAGCTCATTCGTTTGGTTCCTAACGCGGGCTATAAGTTTGAAATTGTGCGTCCCGTACTCCGGGGCCGCCTCGGCTGGAAACTTGTTTCGAACGACCCTTCGTTCGAAACCGTGGAACGCCGATTGCCGCAAACCGCTGATTGGAGCGGGAGGTCGTGGAGTAGCACCGAACGTGTCGTGTTTCCGAACCAGTTCGTGTATCGAGACCTGTTCGGTTTTCAAAGCGAATCACCACGGCTTCAACTCATGGACACGACCGAACGAGGGCGTATCGGCAGAACGGGGCTTGCACTGGAAATCGCTTTTGAAGTGGCAATCATCTCCAACACACCGAGTGTGTTTTCGGCGAATGAGGCGATCACGATTCGGAATTTTCGCAATCCCGACTTGATCGGCGATTACGCGGGAAATGGCCGGTACTATGTCAACCAAGAAGCCGTCGACAAGTACATTCGAAAAAGAGGCAAGTGATCGCTTCAATCGAGAAGTTTCGTTTTGAGTAAACAGAATCCGTACCAAGCAAGCTCGCCGGAAACGAACGTTCCCCCTTCGATGACCCCGATGCCTCAGAGGCCTTCGGAGTGGGGCGTTGTGGCCTGGGGTGCCGGCTGGTTCTTCTTTGTTCTACTCAGCTACTCAGTCGTTCGTCCCGTGCGCGAAACGATGGGAGCGATCGGTGGGACCAAGCAACTTCAAGGTTTGATGCTGGTCACCTTCGCGGTGATGTTGCTTGCGGTACCCGCTTACTCCGCCCTCGTGAACCGCCTTGCACGACGCTGGCTGGTCCGCGTGGTGTTTCACTTTTTCTGCCTCTCGTTGGCCGGGTTTAGCGCGGGACTCGCGTTCGGTTCCGAGCCGGTGCGAGTTTGGACGGCGCGGGTGTTTTTCGTCTGGGTCAACGTGTATGGCTTGTTTGCCACGAGCGTATTTTGGTCCGTGCTCACCGATTTGTTTTCGAGCGAGCAGGGAAAACGATTGTTCGGTCGCATCGCTGCCGGTGGAACGATCGGCGCGATCGCGGGTTCTTTTCTCACGAGTCAAATCGCGACTCGAATTTCCACGGCGGGTCTGCTGTTGGTGCCGATTCTCACGATTCAGCTCGGTCTCTGGTGTGCTTGGCGACTCGAACTTCGCGTCGCAAATCATCCCGACTTCGGGCACGGTCAAGGGGCCAATCAAAAGTTCCAAAGCGGAGGACTGCTCGAAGGGATCACGCGTGTTTTGGCATCGCCCTACCTCGCGTCGATCTGTGTGTTCTTATTCTTCGTCCAAGCCTCCGGAACGCTGCTCTATTTTCAGCAGGCCGAAATCGTTGGCACACAAATCGTCAATGACCAACAGAAGACTCAGTTGTTTGCGTACATCGATTTCGCAACACAAACGCTCACGCTCCTCGGCCAGGCATTACTTTCCGGTTTGATCCTGCGAAGATTCGGCGTCGGGGTCGCGCTGATGGTTCTGCCCCTGGTGTACTTCATCGCGTTCGCGGCCCTGGGACAGTCACAGAGTTTGCTGGTCGTCGCCGTTTGCATGGTTGCGGCGCGCTCGTGCGGATACGGGATCACCGTTCCAGCCCGCGAAGTGTTGTTCACGGTCGTGGATCGTGAGGACCGTTACAAGTCCAAGAGCTTTATCGATACGGTGGTGCTCCGTGGCGGCGACGCGATTGCGGGTCAAACGATCGGGGCGCTTCACAATTTTGCAAATCTCGCATTCAGCGTGATCAATCTGGGGACGCTTCCTTTGATGGCTCTCTGGATGTTCGCGGCGTTCCGCCTCGGCCGGCGACAGAAACGGCGCGCTGAGGAGACGAGTCAGAAAACCGGTGGGGAGGATGAGCCGGACGCGACATCTCCACGGTAGTACCGCGACACCGCCGCATGGGTATATTGCCTGTTCCGAGATCGATCGAAGGAGCTGAGCGTTGGCGAAAAAGAAGAAGTCAAATCGGGCGGACGACCTGGAACGCATCATCGCGCACCTGGACACCCTCTACGAAGCCGGTGAAGAGTGCATTCATCCCGACACCGGAATCATCGTTACCGATGGTGAGTACGACGCGCTCCGTCGCGAACTTCAATCGCTGCGTCCCGACTCGTCCGTTTTCGACACCGCCACCGCATCGGAGTATCAAACCGACACCGGCAAGGTTGTCCATGACCCGCCGATGACATCGATCGAAAAGGCGAGTCACGAGGACATTGAGACTCAAGAGGGAATGCTCTTCAAGTGGTTGATCGAGGCAACAAATGATGGTCCGACGGCCGTCGCCGAGGGCAAGAAAACGAAGCTACGCGGTAAGACTTACAAGGAGCAGCCGGTCGAATTCGCGAAGGACTACTTCTATCAAGCCTACAAGCTCGACGGCGTCGCGATTGGTATTTACTACGAGGACGGGAAACTTGTTGCCGCCGGGCTTCGTCCACGTGATGGTGTCAACGGCGAGGACGTGACCGAGCAAGTCCGCTATGTCGAAGGCGTTCCGACGAAACTGAAACGCAAAGTCACTTGCTCGGTTCGGGGCGAATTGATCTGCACACTTTCGGATTTCGAAAAAGTACAAGAAGAACTGAAAGCCGCCGGCGAACAGCTCCGCGCCAACCCACGCAACCACACCGCGGGAGGCATTCGACAATTCAAAGATCCGCCCAAGACAAAGCAGATGCGAATCAGCTTTGTCGCCTACGCGATCGAGCGTCTTTCGAATCCACCTTACAAGACCGAAGTCGAGCGGTCGAAGTACTGTCTGGAAGAGCTCGGTATCCCCTACGTGGAAACGAAACTCTTCCATTTTCCAGACCTCGGAAAGATGGAGAAAGCGGTTCCGAAGCTCGACTTCGAAGTCGATGGTGTCATCATCGGTGTCAACAATTTGGAAGACCAGGAACAGCTTGGCCGCCACGGTGAACGCGACACGGGGAATCCACGTGGCAAAATTGCTTGGAAGTTTCGAGAGGAGGAAGCAACGCCGGTCGTGAAAGAAATCCAGTGGCAGACGGGACGAACGGGCAAGATCGTTGCGGTCGCGGTCTTTGATCCTGTTCGCTTAGCCGGCACCAATGTGTCCCGCGCGACGTTGCACAACGCGGGATTCATGAAGCGGAATCAAATCACGATCGGTTCGAAGATTTCGGTCCGCAAGGCCGGGAAGATCATTCCGAAGGTCACCGGCGTTTTGGACGGCCACGGCGAGCCCGAGTTTCCAGCCGTGTGCCCCTGCTGCCCGGCGCCCGCAGAGCTTGAACAAGGCGGTTCCGAAGACATGCTGGAGCTCGTTTGCAACGACTCTTCTTGCCCCGCCCAGGTCGTCAGTTCCCTGTGTCATTACCTTTCGACATTCGGTGTACTCGGGCTCGGCGAGAGTCGCGTCAATCAACTCGTTGAAGGCGGCGCGATCGAAACGCCAGCCGACTTCTACCGTTTGGACGTCCCGAAAGCCGTTTCGTGCGGACTTAGTCAACGTCAGTCACTACTCGCTATCGCGGGCATTCAATTGATCCCCGCACCCGAAAAGCTCAGCGATGACGAATTGGACAAGCGAATCGACACGGCGAAGCAGGAAAAGAAAGTCATCCCGCTCTGGCGTTTGTTCGCGACCTTTGGCATTGACGCCGCCGGAAAGTCGGCCGGTAAAGCGCTCGCCGAACACTTCATGGACTTCGACGCGATACGAAGCGCAACCGTCGAACAACTCGAAGCCGTCGATGACGTGGGCACGAAAACCGCCGAGACGATTCATCAGTACCTTTCCGACCACGCCGACGAAATCGACGACTTGCTGAACTTTGTCGAACCGGAGTTGCCCAAGACGGGCAAACTGACGGGGAAGAAGTTCTGTTTCAGCGGCGGATTCGAGGAGGGCAAGAAGCACTGGGAAGACCGAGTCGAGGAACTCGGTGGAAAATGCACCGGAAGCGTGTCCAAGAAAACCGACTATCTCGTCGCGGGTTCCGGTTCGGGGTCGAAGAGTGCCAAGGCTGAGAAACTCGGCGTGCCGATCCTCACGATCGAAGAACTTCAGGCGATGCTCTAAATTCAAACCTTCGTTTACCACTCACCCCATCACGATTCCAGCCATGCAAGCACGCATTCTCTGCTTGATCTTATTCGCAAGCCTGTTTTGCGTTTCAAATTCAGCGGTCGCCGCCGAAGAAGTGGATCAGGTGATCGAGGTTGTCGGCAACCCTTGGAATAGTCTCGAGGTCGTGCGTCTGATCACCGGACTTTTGATTCCCGCAGCACTGCTTTTCGTCGGTGTCTGGATGGACCGTCGAATCAAAGAGATCGAGCATCGCCAATGGTCCAACCAAAAAATCATCGAAAAACGGTTGGAGGTGTACGAAAAGATCACGCCCCAATTGAATGAGATGATGTGCTTCTTTGTGCGCATCGGTAGTTGGAAGGAGCACGCGCCGACGTGTATCGTCGATATGAAACGAGAACTCGACAAGATCGCTTACATCTATGCGCCCCTGTTCTCGCCGAAGTTCCTAGAAACTTACAACGATTTCATGGGCCTGTGCTTTGCGACCGAACGAGGCGCCGGCAAGGACGCACAATTGCGGACCGACTGCGAACACTATCGCGAGGCTTACGTCGGTGACGAATCGGGAAACAACGCTTGGCAGGAGCGATGGGATGATTGCTTTACCGGGGCCGAAGAGGCTTCGGAAAAGAAAGAAGTTCACGCGGGCTACAATCGATTACTCAAAACGATCGCCACGGAAATCGGTGTCGGTCTCGAGGCAGACGCCGACCCCAAGCCGAAGAAAAGCAACGAAGGGATTGTGCTCGAAATCCCAGACAAGATGACCGTCGGTTCGGGAACCGGCATCCAGATTCAGTAGTGACCTCGTCAAGACTCCGTGACGCCGCTACGGGGTGTCCTCGGCTGGTTCCAAGATCACATCCAGCCCGATCGTCGTGGTGGAGATTTCCCATTCGTCTCGATTCCAATCCGTAACCACTTTTTTGGCTTCGAGGCGATCGAGTAGCTGCTCGACATAGATCGGAACCTTGTCCTCGAACTCTTGAAGAAGGTTCAGTTTCCGCCCGACGAGATTCAAAATGCCTCCGATGGCACCGCCGCCGTGCTCTTTGATCCACTTTTTGCCTTCAGGTGACGCAGGATCGGGGCCTTTCAACGTCAGGCTGAACGACTTAGCTGCCTTGCCGAAAGATGCCATCAATCCGTCGCCGAGCCCGAAGTAGTCGGCGTGCTTGATATGGACGGTGCCATCTTTCACCCTTGACGCGTGGTAGATGCCGTCTAGTTCGGTTTCGATGTAATCAAGTTTGAGCGCCAAGTTGATGGCTTTCGCCATGTGACGCAGGGCGATTTTTGCCGACACTTTTTGCGGCGAAACACAGAGTTCAAGATCACTGATGTCACCGGCTTTCCGCGCCGTGACCTGATTGCCATCGACCGGAATCGCGAAATCGAATTCGCTTCCTGAGCTTTTTTTGGGCATCTGTCATCCCTCCGCGTGCGTTGATGGCGTCTCGTGTGCGGTTCTTTTAAACCGCGACCTGAGGCGGTTCAACCGTTGTGCAGTGGGCACTCCAGGCATTTTGACCGGCACAATCGTGCCTGCGGCGAGGCGCGCCACGGGACATCGATCGTTGATGCTCGCCAAGGACGGACCACGGGTCATACTGCAGCCTCCTCGTGACGCGGTTGGTCTTCGATGCAGTTGTACTACTTTCTTGCTGTGATTCTTTCGCTGTGTTGCGGCTCGTTGCCGGAGTCGGCGCGTTCGCTGCCGTACGCGATTTCGTTCAGCGCGATGCTGATCGGGACATGGTGTTGTCTTTGCCTGATGGCGGCTCGCATCATTGCAACGGCCATCGAGCGCGGCGAGATTCCGACCGAACTCGGTTGCGAACTATTCGACCGACAATCCGGCTATCTGCGCTGGCTGTCGCTCGGATTGATCGTCCTTTGCCTAGGCGGTTTTGGGCTCGCGAGCAATCTCGGGGAATTGAGTTGGGTGAAATCTTCACTCGCCCTGCAATCGGTCCTCCTGCTCACGCCTGCCCTGGCGGTGATGATCGGATTGTGGGCGGCCGAGTACGCTTTCGACACACGAATCGGGTTGAGAGAGGGCGGTGCGTGGAGATTCGGTCGCCATCTGATCGCGATGTTTCGCGGAACCGTCGGTTGGATTCTCGCGCCGCTGTTGGCATTGATGATCCTCTTCGATGTCGCGTCCGTGATAGAGGTTCCTGGTTGGATACCAGGCTGGATCGGATGGATCGCGATTGCGATGGTCACGCTGTGCTGTGTGCCGTTGTTGGTGCGGCTGATGCTCACGCCGCAATCCATCCCTGATGAGACTCACGCGTGGTTGCGACGTCTGCTCGTGTCCGCGGGTGAGCCGAAGATCGGGGTGATGGTTTGGAACACGGGTGGACGGGCGCACAATGCGATGGTCGCGGGATTTGTGGGACGCTTTCGAACGCTCGTCGTGAGCGATCGATTGTTGACGGACCTAACGCGGCAAGAACTCGCGATGGTGATCCTGCATGAACTTGCGCACGTCAAACGCTGGCATATTCCGCTGCGAATTTTGAGTTTGGTTCCGGCTTGGGTTCTAGGTTTCACCTTCGAGCGGTGGGCATCGATGCAAGGTGACTCTTCGATGATTGCGGGTTGGGGTTCGTGGCTCGGAAGCGCGCTCAGCATCGGGCTGACGATCGTCATGATGCGTTTGGTAAGTCATCGGATTGAGCATGATGCAGATCAATACGCGACGAAGCTCGCGATAAAGCTCGCGCCGCAGTGTCAGGACGTTCCGTCGACCGAGGAAGAAGCAGCGAAGGCACTGGCTTCAGCGCTACTTTGCGTCACACGGGATAGCGATGCTGCGCGTCGATCGACGTGGCTTCATCCGGGCATCCGAGAAAGGCTGGATGAACTCGGCGTGGTTTCGTTTGCAAGCTGAATGATCAGGACTCGATCATGTCGACGATCAGGCTTGCTCCAGTGACTTTGCAAACTTCTTCAACAATTTGGTCGCCCATTGGTAGTGGCTTGAAGTCGCGGAGACGAGGTAAGCACCCAACGAGGTCGTTCCGGTCCACGGATAGTGGCGTTTCTCAAACAGCTCTTCGTCCGAATGGCTCTCGATCAGTTCACGGATCTGTGAATGGGTTCGTTCAAGTTGGCTGCGAACTTTGCGTAGCGAGATCTCCTGGTAGCGACTCCAGATGTTCGCATTGAGCTGGGGCGTGGTTTTCCAGGTATAGCCTTTCGCCGGCATGACGGGCTTTTCGCCGGCCATACCGATTTCGTACCAGGCGAGAAACATCTCATGCCATGCGTGAAGGTGAGCCAAGACGTCGCGGATGTTTCGGTCTCGATGTTCGAACGGAAACTCTGTTTGCCGCTGTTTTGTTGTGAACCCATCGACGAGTGACGTGAGTGCGGCGTAACACGATTCGTTCGCCGTCAGCAACTCCGACTTGTTCTTGGGCTTGGGCATCGATCAATCCGCATGCATTGCGGGAAGCATCGGTTGCGTCTCACTCTCGATCGAGTCTGCGATTTTCCGTCCGGTGGTGCTCAGCGGAAGTGACTTCAGCGTTTCAAGGTTCGCCCAACTCCAAGGTCCAGGCGGTCGGGGGCATGGTTTTGCGAGTGTGGCGTCGTGCACATCCAACCGGATTCGATATTTTGTAACGGCGTGCTTGAGTGTTTGGATGCGTGGCCCGATCCCGACGTCGACGCCGAGTTGCGTCCCCAGCCACTCCGCAGCCTCTTCGACGGTTTTGGTGGGGAGATGTGTGGGGCGAGGAAAATCCCAGAGTCCTGCCCAGCGTTCGCCGTCGGGCAGAGGCCGCACCAGGTACTCCGCTTGCGAAGCCTTTTTCCGACGAATGACGAAGGCAAACTCGTGCCGATCTTCGTAGCGAACCTTTTTGATTTTTCCCGGAATCTCAGTCTGCAGACCAAGTTCGGCGGCGTTGCATTGGCTCACCAGGGGGCACTGATCGCATTGCGGTTTGGGTTGGCAAACTAAGGCACCCAGCTCCATTGCGGCTTGATTAAAAGTACCGCTGCCGGAGCGGGGCAACATGCGAGTGGCGAAGTCCCAAAGGAGTGCGTTGGCACGCTTTTCCATCGGATGCTCTCGCAGTCCGATCAGGCGGCTGAATACACGCTGGGTGTTGCCTTCCAAGATGGGGAGTTTGGCGTCCGTCGAGATCGAAAGGATCGCACCGGCGGTGTACCGCCCGATACCAGGCAGCGCCAAAACCTCTTCATATCGAAGTGGGAATTCACCGTCGTGTTCGGTGACGATCTTCTTGGCGGCCGCATGCATGCTGCGGACACGTCGATAGTACCCGAGTCCTTCCCAGTGCCGCATCAGTTCCGCTTCGTCGGCCTCGGCAAGCGCGGTGATGCTAGGGAAAGATTTCAGCCACCGTTTGTAATAAGGCAGCACGGTTGCGACTTGAGTCTGTTGCAGCATGATTTCGCTGACCCAGACGTGGTACGGCTTGGGGTCGCTTCGCCATGGTAACTCGCGTGCGTTGCGTTCAAACCAACGCAGTAGCTTGCGTCGCGTTGAGGTTCGCCACGTCGATCGTTCCCAGTCGTCGCAATGGGGCGGGGCCGACGTTGAACTCATTGATCCTGCAACTTCCCGAGCGTCGCCGTCCCCTCCAAGACCTGGTTGTCGCGGCGATATCGAAGCTTGATTTTGTCGCCGGGGATGTGTGTGTCGACTTGCTTTTGGAGGTCTTCGAATTTGGAGATCCGGACTCCGTCGATGCCGATGATGATGTCGTTCGGCTGCAAACCCGCCATTTCGGCACCGCTGTCACGAGCGACTTCGTTGACCTGGCAGTACGGCGCGTCGGGGCGATAGCAGATCACTCCCAAAAAGCCGCCTTGCCGAAGCGTGATGTCCAATCCTGGCAAACGGGTCCGCATGAGCTCGACGCGATCACGCTGCACACCGGTTCCGACGAGGTAGAGCGTGTTGCGGATGGCAGCTTCCTCGATCGCTCGCAGTTGCTTTTCATCCAGTCGCACATAGCGCAGCTCAAACGCATTGACGCCGTGCGGATCACGGATGCGGTTTAGAGTTTCGACACTCAATTCGGCTTCCTTGATCACGAGCGCATCAAGGCCACGGATCTGCATGATCCATTCGACGACTTCGGCTCGCGCAGCGGGACCGATCAAGATGGCGAAGTTGGTTTCGCGGACCCAGCGAAGCCAGGGGAGCACTTTCAGATTCCCATCCCACTGCTCATCGATACGGACGACGGCGCGTTCCTTTTTGCTCGAGCCGAGTGCTTGATCCTCGAAGCCGACGAAGATTCCCGACGCAGACAAACGTTGCCGGGCTTCCAGGTCACGTTGTTCGAGAAAACCATCGACGATCGAGTCCGCCAAATAGGCTTTGACGCCGATCCCCTTGTCCGCGATCTGACGGAGCGAATCAAAGGCGGAACCGGGCTTGTCGCTGAGCGTCGGGTCTTCCTTTTCCGCGATCCGACTCAGGATGGAAACGACTCGCTTGACCACTTCCAGATCGTTGCTCTTGAGTTGTTCGAGCAGGATCGGGATCGACTTCTGACCGCCGCGGATGAGATTTCGGGTTGCCGCTTTGCGGCGCAGGTAGCTGTCGCTCGATAGTTGCGACGCCCATTCGCCGAGCGTTCGCCTGGGCAACCCCGGCAGCTTGCCGACGCTGCTTGAGGTAGATGGCTGGTCCGTCTCGACCGATGGCTCCGATTCGACCTGTTGGCTGTCGATCGGAACCGGTTCTTGGCAATGCGCGGCTCCGAGGAAGGCCGCGAGGCATAGCGGCAGCAGAACACGCATCCGTGCCGCAGGGGTTACCCCACGCTCCAGCGTTCGTTGAACCATTCGACGCGATCGGCTCGACGCGGGTTGTACTTGGTCTCCGGGTTGAACTTGTGCGTCTTCAAGAAAGACATGAACGCGCGACCGGGGACTTCAGCGTGCTGTGTGATGATGTCGACGTGTTCGCTCTCGGGCTTCCAGTCGTACAAGATCTTGTTGTCCGACTCGAATTTTTCGTCGAGGTATTCGATGTTGGTCGAGCTGCAAACGACAAAATCACAATCCCGCTTGCACAGGAAATTGATCAATTTCGACGCCAGGGCGCGGGTCTGGGCCAGATCGCCGTCGCAGGTAGCCGAGGCGATGTTCCAGATGCTCACGAAGCTGTTTTCGTCTTGGTCGTCGGGGGAAATCTTGAATTCAATTTCTTCAGCTTCGGCGGCTGCCATTCGAAAAACCTGTCATTGGATGGGGCGGGACGTGAGGCCGGAAAACTCGGCGAAAGCCAGCACATTTTAGCCGAATTTCAAGTTCTCTGACAGCCACGCTCCGACCGTTCTCCGGGGCGGGTTTTTTGTCTGTGACCGGATGTGTCCGACGGGTCACGAAGATTGCCAACACCAACGAGACACCTTCGTTGGGGCAGTTTGGTCAATTTTTGAGCGAGATTCCGATGACACAGTTGATGCTTTTCGATGCCCCGGCTTCCTCCGCCACCATCGTTCCCACCGCTCCCCAGGTGGTTACTCAGCAGCCGACCGCTCAGGCCGCTGGACAAGCAGAATCAGCCAGCCCCCAGCAATCAGCCGTGCAGCCGGTCGAGGGCGTGCAGCGAATGGGCGATCTCGCCCGATTGGTGTTGCTGCGATACCAACTCGTCGCCCAGCGGCGGGCCGTCCAAGCCGCTCGAGCCGCCGCGGCGCACTAATGTCACGGGAACGAAGTAATGCTGTTTGAAGCAATGGTAACCCGACGCGTGAGCGCGTGAGCGAGGGATTCTTGGCATTTCCATCGCGGCACGAGTGCTTCATTCCAATTCAGTTTTCGGGTTGACGCACCGGAGGGCTTCCGCCCCTACCGCTAAAAGTTTTCAGCGGAACGGCGCGAGCCGTCTGGTGTCACCCTCATATTCAATTGGAACAAAGCACTAGGAATTCTCCGCAAAGAGTGAGCGGCAAGGGCGCTAGCCGCCGGTGTCGCCCACGCCACGAGACGCTAGCCGTCGGTCTCGCCCAGCCCGAAACCATCAAACGCGGCTGCCACAAAGGCCTGAGGGCAATCGCTGAGCGGCCCGCAGCGATCCGTCCGGCCACGGCAGCATCGTGTTTCCTCCGCGGATTTCGGCGGGTGACCGACGGCTAACGCCTCGTCGCGGTCAGGGTGGCGACTGCCGCCTGTCGCATCGAACCGATGCGGCATTTTGGGGGAGGAAATGCGGGCTGGTAATTGCTAGCATCAACATCTGCGAATGACTCGGGGATCTTCACTTGGACAATCAACAGCTCTTTTCGTTCATGGAACCGTCGCCGGTTTCTCGCGGCTTGCCTCGCCGCGTCCAAGCGGCGAACGCTGGCGTCGATCTCTCAGCGAAGGTGGCTCCGTCTAATGAGAACGCCACAGAATTAACTGAGCAGGCCACCGAGTCTACGGAGCAGGCCGTTGCGGCAGCTGAACAGACCGAGCGTGCTCCAGCATCTGCTTCTGCGGCAAACGATCGTGACGCTCTTCTCCGAACACTACGTGCCCAAGTCGAAGCGACCACGGCGGCTCGGCGTGGTCGGCAAGCCTGCTTTTCGACCGGGTGTCAAACCATCGATGAATGGCTGCCCGAAAAGGGTTTGCACCCAGGTGCATTGACCGACTGGGTGGCGGCTCACAGCAGTGCCGCTGCGGGTTCACTGGCAATGTTGGCGGCGGCGAATCGATTGCGACAAGTACCCGATCGGCCGCTCATCGTCATCGACTGCGATGGAACGTTTTACCCTCCCGCGGCGGTCGCACTCGGCGTGCCGGCCGAGCGAATCATTTTGCTTCGACCGCCGAGTGGCCAGGACGCGATCTGGGCCATCGATCATGCATTGCGTTCGACCGCGGTGGCTGCCGTGTGGGCCGCCTTGGCGATCAGGCTCGACGATCGTGATGCCCGACGGTTGCAATTGTCGGCCGAAGCGGGGCGTACTCCGGGACTTTTGGTGCGTGGCTTTCATGCTCGTCGTCAGCCGAGTTTCTCAGACACTCAGTTCTATGTTTCGGAAAGCCGGCGCGTTTCGGATGGAATGACTGTGACTCTGGATCGAGTTCGCGGAGGCATCGTTGGAAAACGAGTGGACCTTCGCATCGGTGATCGCGCCGACATTCAAACTCTCTCCTCCGGCTACGAAGCAAATGAAACGGCTGCTCAGTCTTTGGCTACGCGATTGGCCGATCCAACGCTTGCGAAGCGGGCTCGGCGAGAACGAAGCAAGGTCGCACACCCCCGAACCGCTTGAATCTCGTTCCGAGCGTGCGGTGATCCTCTGGCAGACCGATCCTCGGCGCGGCCGATTGGTCGTCGCCTGCTGTCCCTCCGCCCGACGACTCGGGGTCCGCCCCGGTATCGCGATCGCCGCGGCGACCGAGTTGGTCCTCGGAAAGCAGAGTGCTTCTCAGCCCAAACCACTTGTGATGCAGCATGATCGGATCGCGGATTCGATCGCGCTTGAGCATGTGGCTTCGACGCTTCAGCACAAGATCAGCCCTCTCGTGGCGGTCGAATCCCTCGACAAACGACCTTGGGCCGGTCAAATCCTGCATCAACCCGACACGCTACTGTGCGATCTAACGGGTGTCACTCATCTGTTTGGTGACGAGACCGGCGTGCTTTCGGCGGTCCACGGTCTGCTGGAGGAGTTGGGCTTAGTGGGCAAACTCGCGATCGCGAACAACGCCGCGGCAGCCTGGGCACATGCCCACGAAAACCCACGCAACGACGTTCGTTCTGATCGATGTGCCGAAGACCTCGTGCCGCTTTCGATTCTCGGGCTCCGGCTGTCCACCGAGACCGAACTCACCCTGCGGAGACTCGGTGTCGAGTCGATCGGTTCGCTGCTGCGGTTGCCCCGCGATGGTCTGGCGAAACGACTGGGAAAAGGTGTCGTCGACCGAATCGCCGAAGTGCTGGGAGAAGTCGAGGTGCCGTTGAGCGTGTTTCGAGATCACCCGCCGTGTGAAGCGACTGCGGTGCTCGAATATCCGACGGATGATTTTGAAATTCTTGCCGATCGTCTTGATCGACTGGCACAAGAGATAGTTGCGAGTTTGGCGACAAGCCAACGTGGGGCACTACGATTGGCTTGTCGCCTGGACCTTACGGGCCACTCGCGACTAGAAAAAGTGATCGGACTGTTCGCGCCGACTCTTGAAGCGAAACACATCAGTTGCTTGTTGCAATCCGCGTTTGAGAGTTGCAAATTGCCTTCAACAGTCACGCGTCTCACATTAACCACACTGCAGAGCGGGACACTCAATACCTCGCAGAAGTGTTTCTTCGAAGGCGACGACGCATCATCCCTCGACGAGGCCGGCGGACGACCGTTGGCGCGTTTGGTCGATGAGCTTTCAGGGCGGCTTGGACGCGACGCAGTGATGGGGGTTCGACTCAACAACAATCCACTTCCCGAAAAGTCTTATCGCACTTATTCATTAACAGACCATCGGACACGCCAGGCATTGAAGCGACTGCCGACACGCAAGTGGCGTGACAACGCCAGGTCCGGCGAGGAAACCACTGCGACCACGAACGCTGCGGCCACGAACGTCGGGGCCACGAACGAGCCGGGCCAGTTTCGTGTACCGACTCGACAGGACGCCCGACGTCGACCGATCAGTTTGCTGCGTCGCCCGGTTCCATTGGTTGCGACCGACGATGCTCCCGCGGGTGCACTGCCGTCATTCCGATATGAGGGGCGTCTTCACGCGGCAGTCCATTGCACTGGACCGGAGCGGATCGAGACGGCTTGGTGGGATGGTCCGTTGGTGCGTCGCGACTACTTTCGGATTCAGACCGACACGGGGCACCAATGGTGGATCTTTTGTGATCTCCGAACCGGTGCCTGGTTTCTTCACGGACGATTCTCATGAATCGATCGCCCAACCCCTATCGACCACCGCCCGACGAACGAGCGGACGAGCCACTGCGTCCGGCGCCGCGTCCGGCGAACCGTACCTTCGACACATTTCTTCTCGTGATGCTCACGATTCCTGCGGTGGTGATTTTGGTCGGCGGCGTCGTGAAGACGATCTTGGATTGGGTGCGATCGTGGAGCGTCTGACTACTGCCGCTCTTCGTCTTCACCCTCGTTTGGCTCGCCCGGCGTTTCGGTGTCCGTCCCTTCGGACTCAGACTCCTCCGAGTCCGTATCGTCGTCCGTCTCCAGCGCCTTCTCGGTGAACTGATAGATCAGCGTCTCCGTCCCGATTTGCGCAAGGACTCGGTTTGCCTGTGGTTGGATCAGCAATCGAGTCGCCAACGAGGAATTGCGTGGGCCGAGAGACCGTTCAAGAATTTGATGGATGGTCTTGCCGTCGCTGAGGCGAAGCATTTCAACGTCCATCTGAATATTGGGTGAGCGATTCGCCGAAAAGACCGATTTGTAACGCGTCATTGCGATCACGGGCGATGCGAATGGTTGATGGATGGTGCATCCCCATGGCTGTTCGAATTCGCGTTGCCATTGTAAGTCACCGGTCTCCGTGGAGATCGAGATCATGCGATGAACCGAATGATGGGTGTCCCCTGCCCTCGTATTCATATCCCGAGCGGTGAAACGTTTGATTTCGTTCGCGGCCAAGACAAGAATCCGACCGTTGAGATGCATCGCCCGCATGGTTTCGAGTTTCGGCATCGCACCGGTTTCTCGACTGCACAATTCGATGCCCTTGATCAGGTCCCACACCGTGAGCTTGCCATCCCCGTCGAACAACACCAGGTAACGGTCTTGTAGGACTCGGCCGAGACCACGTGAATCGTTCGAGGGCCGGTTGGAGTTTGACGTCGTCTCGAGAATCACCTCTTCATTGAATGGGTTGACCAGTCGTACTCGGACTCGCGAGCCGTTCTCTTCCTCGTCGTATGTCAAAACATGCTTGCCCGCCGTCGTCCAGGCTTTGCCTAACAACCATTCCGATTCTTCGAGTGAACGACCATCGGCGAGGCTGAAGAGACTCTTGGTAGATGCGTCTCGCCGATTGCAGATCAGTGCGACGCGTCCATCGTCAGCCACCATATGGCCTTTGGTCGGTGCGTTGGAGTTGCGCCAAATGGTTTTGCCATCGGTCGCACGAATCGAAAGGAGGTCGCCCGCTTGAAGCACTAACACACGATCACCCAAAACCGGGCCGACCCGAAACTCACTGGTTTCGCTATTGATCAAGTTGTTCGTCGGATAGAGCCGAATCGAATCACCGAGCGGCATCTGTGCCGAGCGCGGTTGGCTGACCGATTTTCCTTCCGAGCCGAAGTCGCGTTTCCAGAGTGTCGCGTCGGTGATGCGGTTCTCACGGATCGCAAAGAGATTGATCGCCGAAATCTGGCCGGCACGTTCCAGCAGCAAGAGGCCTCCGCTAATCGTCGCCCGATGATCCAGGCCGCGTCGCATTTCGATCGCGAATCGCTGCTGCTCCCCGAGTGGCTTTTGCAGGAACGAAGCCCCGCTCAGGTTCAGTACGCTCCATCCGGCGAAGGTATTGCCTCCGAGGTTCGCCGTCTCCACCAACTTCATGCTCGTCGAGATTCTCGCGGCGCCGGGGATCGAGTTGTTTTGCCAGTCGAGACTGACCGAGCCCTCCACCGCGAGGGCGTCGCCACCGGGGTCGATTCCGCTTTCTGCCTGCTTTTCAAGCATGGCGATCGTTTCATCATCGACGTTTCCTCGTAGCCTCTCGAGCACCGCGAGTGCGTCTTTTCCGAATCGCGCGTTGGCATAGACGCGGCAGAGAGATTGAGCAAGCTTGGTTGAGAATGCATCATCCGAACCAAGCAACACGCTTTCTGGACGCAGCGAACCGAGCAGCATTCGCTCGGCCACGATGTGGTTTTCCTCGCGAATGAAGCGATCCGCGAGCGACAGAACCAATTCTTCGGCACCGAGCGGACGAAAATGCTCGACGAGTCGTAGAAGCACCTGGGACGAGCCGAGCAGTTTGGTTTCGAGGTGTTCCTTGAGCGTTGCTTTGATTTCTTCGAGCTTGCCCTTCTCTTCCGCCAGTCTGGCCAGGTCCGCGCAGCGTGCCGCGAGCCAACTGTCGAGATTGCATTTGCGTGAGGGGTCGCCAAGGATTTCATCTTCTTCGTTGCCTTGCAGCGGTTGTCGTGCAAGTTGTGAAGACAATTCCAGCAGACGAGGCATTGCCGTGTCGACCGAGCCATCGCGGAGTGCCGACACCAACTGGATCGCCAAGAACTGCATTTGCTGATCGGGATCGTTGTCGATCAGCTGTTTCAAGTCGA
>JBCBOT010000015.1:0-57450 GCA_039821165.1 Planctomycetota bacterium
CTCGCCAAGTGCACCAGTTCAACACCGTAGACCCAGTGCACGTCTCGGTAACGCACCATCGGGCTGTAGAGAGAGGCGACCTCGATCGCGACGATTTCAACGAGTTGGCGAAGCAGTCCGACTGCTTGCTGGTCGACGACGTGTTGACCGAGCTTCGAAGCCCCGTAAGTCGCCGCTTTGCCCGCCGCCCACCATGCCGCCAACGTCATCGGGTTGGTACTGCTAACGATTCTACCTGCGAATAAAACATTGGATGCGACGTCGATGTATGGTTTGGCTGATTGATAGACGCCGTAGGTGCGAACCGCGCGCGAGACAATGTTGTAGATCGATCGAAAGTCGTAGGCCGCGATCCCACCGGGTAGACTTTCGATTGCCACTAAGAAACGCAATGCGGCGCGGCCGGTCGCTCGAGAGATGGCCTCGACATTGGTCTGCAACAATGGGTTCGGTTCGTCGGGTCGATAGATCGCGGCGACGTCGGCCACCATCGCTAGTAAGTCATTTCGGATTCGTTGCGTATCGATCGTCCTTGTCTCGCCATCTCCTTTGCGGTAGGTGTCCTGCTTGATGTCGTTAAAGAGCTGTTGCGTTTTGGTTTCGATCAAACCGAAAAGAGCTTCATCGTGACGGGCCATCGGGTCGATGCGAACAGGATCATCCACCCGGGGCTTTTCTTGTCCCGCGATCGGATCAAAGTGCATCGCATCCGGAAACTGCATCCACTGCTGGAGGGCGAGTGCTTGCGCGTTCAACGCTTGTTCGCGTGATGTGATCGTCCCAATCTTGTCCTCCAACCACGCTCGCAACTGTTCGTCGTCGAGTTCTTGCGGTGCGATCATCTCATGCGTGCCGTCCTGCCCGGCCCCGCTGCCCGTTCGAAGACGCACGGCGTCACCGATGGCTGCCGCGAGTGAGAGCACCGCCAACGCAGCGAGTCCGTAGGGTGGAATGATCCAATTTGTGATCGCAGCCAGAAACACGATGGCACAAAGCAGTGCGGCGGCGGTGAGCGAGAGGATCGGTAAACGCTTCAAAGAAGGCACTCGGCATCGCAGAGGATCAAGACGGGCTAGCATGATAACCACGTCTCACCGCGTGGAGAACTCGCAGCCGAGACAGTCTAGCGCTGGCATGCAAGCAGCGACGCTGAAGGGGTGTTACGCAGAGTCGCGGAGAAGAGACTGTCCCCAGACCTCCATTAGCGGTTTTTCGCGTCAAACTCTTTGGCGGACGCGAAAACAAGTATGTTCGCTCTTCCTGCCGCTCAGTGTGTATCCTGGATACATCGGCCCTGCGGGAAGGATGCGGTCGATGATGAACAACGACAGTGCTTTCAACTCTTGGGACGACAACATGGCAAAAAGCAAGAAGGGCTCCAGACCGAACATGAATCCGATCACCAAGAGTGATGTCGACGAGGCGCAGGCCAAATGGGCGGCGGCGATCGTGGCTATCGGCCAAGCGTTCACGAACGGAACAAATGTGAAAGAGGTTGCCGAGGACCAGATCGCGGAACTCTATGGTTACGCTGACGGACCGGTTTTATTCAAACCGACAAAGTGCAAGGTCCGTCAGTTTCGTGCGACACCCGCAGGGGCACTGTCCTACTTTGTCGGTAACGACTACGCACCTGCTGGTTTTCCGGAAGACCAGGGGTTCGCGATCGCACCCTTCATCTCCGTGCGATTCCACAATGTCGACATCGTCACGGGTGCCGGGCGAGCCATCGCGATGGGCAACTACTTTTTCGAGACCACCGAGGGCGCGACGGTGAAGGTCGAATACACCTTCGGCTACCGCCGCGGCGCGAAGGGTATCGTCATCGACGTGCACCATTCCTCGCTTCCCTACGATCCGAAACCCGATTGCGAGTGCGAGTGATCGCAACGGCTATTGTGCCGCGGATTTGCTGCCGTGGGGACTGGCAATGATGGCGCGATCCATTTCCATCGGTCGTGCCGCCGTCGCGTAGCCTTTTGCGTAGAGCTTTTCCTTCAACCGTCGAAAAGCGGCGTAGCTATCCGGGTACACCCACACCGTGATGACGGTTCCGTCACTTCGGTGGCCCGTCAGTTCGACATCGAGCCAATCATCATTGGCGAGAACGTTTTGGATCGGCTCGCCGTGAGGTTCGCTTAGCGGTTCAAAGGCACAGGCCATCACTTGCATGCGTGCCATCCTCGCAACGGAGCCTCCACGTGAGACCAGTTGGTTGCGACGGTCGACGATGTATCGCGCGACGTATCCCCGAACGGGGCCGATCGCCGCGTCCGTGACGCCTTCACTGGAACCGACCGCCATCCGCCGCATGTCCCGCTCGATCTCCTTGGTCAATGCGTCCAGTGGCAGGACCGACAAACGGTTGTCTTTGAGTCGGAAGTGAAATTCCTTTTCGAATACGGTCTTCGCCATCGGTGTCGGCAGATGTTCGACCGCGACGACCGGCGCTTTGCGGTTCTTCAGCCGCGTTTCTTCGCCCTCGAGGCTGGTGAGTTGTTTCGCCAGTTGCGAGGCTTTGCGTTCGCGTTCCGATGCCGCCAAGCGATCTTCATCGAGCTTCGCCTGCTCGTTTTCCCAGATGGTTTGGGCTTCATCGAGCAACGTCAATAGAACGGCACGCTGTTCGGCCTTTTGCCGGATCTCGCCGTCCAGTAGTTGGATTGTGCGTTCGATTCGAATCGAATCCGCTTGGGCGGCATTTGCATGGGTGCGGGCCATCGCAAGCGCATCGATTTCGGCTTCGCCCGCTGCGCGTCGAATCGGATCGACTTGTTCCGGTTCCCGCTGTTGCTCCGCCTCGCGAATCGTCCGTTGTGACTGCGCCCCAAGCACAACGACCAAGATGATCAAGATGCCGACCAAATTGGCAACGATATCCAAGAAAGCGTCATGCCCGACGCTGATGGTACTTCGGCGGCGACCACTCATCGTTTGAACCCTTGCAGCGAGTCGGCCTGGCGCGGCGGAACCCATTCCAAATCGAGACCACTACCGCTCATGAGTCGGTCGAGCTGATGGGCGCGGACCTCAGCTCCGGGGGCAACGTCGACTCTCAGTCGCGGAGCCCAACGGCCACCGGGAAGCGCCGCACCCCATTGCGTGATGCGGTCACGCACTGCGGCCGCCATTTCGAGTGTGGCAGTGTCGACGTCGTTGCCACGAATCCAAAACGTATCTTGGATGTTGCCGCGTCGATCCAACAAGACGAAACGATCAGCCAACACCCCGACACGTATCGATCGCACGACATCGTTTCCATGTCGCGGCAACGAGGGCGGAAGTGCCCAGTCCCCACCGTTTCTTGAGAGTTTTTTCCGCGGCGTTAAATCGGCGGAGAGTGTCGGCATGACTTGAGCGTTCGGTTGAGCCGTTTGATCGCTCTCAAAGCTCATCGGACCCGACTGCGCATCCATCGATGGAGTCTGCTGAGACGAGCTGACACGGTTGGTTGCGGCCGTGTTCTGTTGCTGACTCGCGGGGCCTGATGCAATCGCTTGGTTGCCGCCCGTTCCGGCTTGGGCGGGAAGCGTAAAGTTGAGCGGCTTGTCCGAGGATGGATCGGATGTGCCCAACTCAGGAGCATTGCCCACGGCATGCACGTCGCTGGAACTCGCGAAGGGATCATTTCGGCCGGTGCTTTTTCCATTGGGCTCGCCCGCGAACCGTTCTGTTTCTCCGCGAGTTCCGATCGCATCGACGGCTTCCGCCGTTTGTTGTTCCAATCGCTCTTTGGCGGCTTCTGGGGTGATCGAATCGCTAAGCCCGTTGCCTTGGTTGCCCCAGGGCGAGCTTGGGAAAGAGCGATGGTCACGATAGCCGCTCTGCCGTCCGTTTCGATCCATTTCGGAAACGGAGAGCGGCGGCGGTGTCGTGGATTTCCCGTTGTAACCTGATCGTCCAAGGGAGCCACCTTCGCCGGCCTCGTTTGTCGGTCGTGCGGGCCGGGTGCCCTGCCCTGCTCCGCCCCTTTGATTCCCTGCCGCGAGCGCGCCGCCGGCACCACTGATCACGGCGCGGGCATAGGATTGGCGTGATTGTCGTTCGCTAGCCTCGCGGATCGCGTACTCGATTCGCGTGCGCAATTCCGGGTCGGGATTTTGAAACGCGAGTTTGATGTCGCTCGGAACCAGTTCATAGCCGAATTGATCGTCCCAGTCTTTCATTGCCGCTCGTGCAGCATAGTAGCTGCGGATTCCGTCGGGACGAACAACGAGCATCGGATACGGTGGCGTCTGATCTCCGAGGGTCTGCATCGCGTGGTACCGGATCGCACCCAGGGCGTCGTCGAGTGGATTCGCGGAGCGATCCGAGTTCCGCAGCTGATCGAGGGTAATTGTGATGTTTTCAGGTTGGATCGTGACGCCGCGAGCATTGCACTCCAGATAGATCGGGCGTCGCGTCGTTCCGTTGGGACCTTGGTGTGGCACGATGACCACGCGTGGCGTGTCCGAGTTGGCCGTCTCTCGCAGCTTCTTGATGAGCGTTTGTTTCTCGGAGAGTTGGACTTCCATCACGAGGAGCTCGGAGTCTGTCGGCGCGTCCGGTAGCTTGTCCGACATCGCGTGTTCCATCGCATCGCTGATCGACTTCAGCTCTTCACGAATGCGGCGCGTGTGATCTTCTAGGTGCGCGAGTTGGTCGCGTCGGTTTTCGAGGTCGCCGGTCTGAGCTTCGCGGAACGAGACCAATTCTTCGACGCGAAACTGTTCTTCCTCGATTAAGTCGTTGACTTCACCGACGGTCAGTTCGCCACCGGTGGGTTCGACCAAAAGATCGTCCGGCGGTGTTTCCGCCAACTGTTGAGCCGCTTTCGCGGTGTTCTGCGCGACTTGCGCCAACAACAGAATGAGCGTTCCGAGCGTGCAGACGAGCACGGCGAGGAACGGAAACAGTGACGGCGAAAGCGTGTGGCGACGACGCCCGCTCATGCCGCGCGCCTCTGGTTATCGTGCGGTTCATCGTCAGACGATTGTTGCACGGGCTTTCGGTCGATCAGCTCTCCTGACAGTCGATCGACGGCGCGAGCCAGAATGATCATCGCGTCCGCCATCCCCTGCCCCGCTGCGGCGCCAAGGTTGTCATCGATTCGGCGATTGGTTTCGTCGAGCGCGTCCAGGTTGGACGTGAGGGTTTGCTGCAGCGTGAGCAGCGATTCGGTTTGGCCTCGAACCCGTTCCGCCTGATCGACTTGGTGCATCAAGTTCGAGTGCTGTTCGACCATCGCTTCGGCACCGGCAACGATAGTGCTTTGCCAGGTGTCGAGTTGTCCTTGCCAACGCTGGAACAGCTCGTCGAGCTGTTCTCGGTTGCTGGTCGAACTGGATTCCATGCCGCTCGCGTGCTGTCGCAGTGCCGGCGCGAGCGTGTCCTCGACGGCGGCCACAATGCCTTCCGCCTGGGCGGTGTTGGATGCTTGCCAGTGGCCTTGCGCTTCATCGATCGTTTGTCGCCACAGTTTGGCTTGATTGTCCAGTGACTCCGCGACGGCTGCTCGAACACCTTCACAGAGTTGGGCGAGGAGCTGAAATTGGTTGTCGGCCGCTTCGTCACCCGGTAGGTACGAACTTGTCAGGTATCCGACCCGACGGTCGATCGCCGCCAGCAAGCGTTGTTCACTCTTCTCGACCGGAAACTGCATGAAGATCGCGAGGACCGAAAGCACCAACCCGAGCGCCGTCGTATCGAACGCCACGTAGAGACCGCTCTTCAGGTTTTCGACGGCCGCGTTGCCGTCGGAGAAATCCAAGCCGCCGAGCGTTTGCGTGATGCCGATCACCGTGCCCAAGAACCCCAGCATCGGGATCGCCCAGACGATGATGCGGCTCAGTGCGAACGAGTCGTGCGCGTCGTCCGCATCACGCGTCGAGAGTTCTCGCAAATCGTCCGCGAGATGTTTGGTTGTTCCCCGACGCGTCTGCCGTGTCAAAATTTCGCGCAATCGGATGACGAAGCTGGAGCGACGCTGGGCAATCGAAAGTGCCGCGAGATCCGCCAGCCAGCCGTTTGCGACGTAAGCCGCATCGTGCTGAGTTTGAAACGCCTGGGACGGGGAGTCGGTTTTCTGTCGAGGCGCGACCTGTCCGTCGGTAAGTGCATGAAACTTGCGCCATTGGTTTTGAACCGCAACGAGTTTCACGACCAGGATGGCGGAGGCGACAAAGAACAGGATCGTCGCCGCAATCGCAACAGGGTGTCCCAGGAAGTAACGCTCGAGCGGGCCCCAGGAGGCGAGATAGATCAAACCATAAAACAACCCTGAAGCGGATCCACCGAGGATCAGCGCAAGGGGACCGACGAAGCCGCGCGACGCGGGTTCCTCGTTGCTGCCCACCGCGCGGCTCTCTGGGGCGTCAAAGTCATCGATCGCATCGATGTGATCGAGTAAGTCCGGCTCCAAAGCGGCTTCGAGATGGGGTGCCGGATCGATATCGTTTCGTTCGGAGGGGGTCACGCTTGTTTCCTCGCGGTGTCCGATGGGGAGGACGCTAGAGTCCATCTCACCGAATCGTCCGCGACGATCAGTTGTCTTGACCTAATCCGCAGAAATTCGCGCCGCCGCGTTTGCTAGCCGACGGGGTTTCACGGGCTAGCTTAGCCAGGCACTGTCCCTTCAATGTCGCTACCACGTCGAGATCTGCGATTGAGTCTGCCGCAGGACGCTCGCCGCGGGAATTGACCTTGATTGGTAACCCGACGCGTGAGCGAGGGAAATGCCGAGAACCCCTCGCTCACGCGCTAACGCGTCGGGTTGCCATTGATTCAAACAGTACGACCTCGTTCCGCGGCACTCGTTACTAGTAGCCGTAGGCCCGCGAGTAGTCGCGATCAGTGGAGAATGAGTGGATGCGGAAATTGTCGTTCATCCAAGAACGAAGTTCGAGGTCCTCAACGACTCCCGGCGGTTGCTCAAAAAAATGTGTCTCCGAAGGCTGATTGGTGCCCCACGATTTCAGAATCTCGATTTCGGGTTTGTTCGGCGTAATGGAAAACCGGGTGCAATTGCTGAAGTCAAGGCCGCGTAGCGTTTCAAACGATGAAACCGCATTTTTTAAATTGACGACCGTTGCGCGATGAGTGCGGAGCCAGTCCCTGATCAGTTGGTCGGAAGTCTCAACATCCGTAATGAGCAGAGTGTCTGAACCCAGCATCTGGTTGGCAAACTGGGAACCGAGAATGAGCGAATCCAGTCGACCAAGATCCCTTGTTGCGAACGGCGGAACGCTGTCTGTCAGCAGCGAGAGGCCAAAGAGAGTCTTTGATGGCGAGAGATCCGGTGCGCGAATGTGCTGTCCATCGATGTCCAACTGGCCCAACGAAGTCAGCGATCTCAATAGCATTGTCAAATCGGCATCGGTGGGTGCCACGCCGATGAGTCTCAAACGCGTCAAACCTTTCATCGTGGCGATCACATCGAGGTTGCCGTCGGAAGAGAACGCTCCCTGCAAATTCAACTCTGTTACGTTCTGACTGTCTGCGAGTTGATCGAGATGTTCGCGGGAGACCGTCATGCCGATCGTGGCCAGCGAGCGCGGCTGCAATGACGCAATGATCGGCTGGAGGATGCGTTCGGAGCGATCGGTTTTCAGTGGAGCGATGGAATCAGTTGGGAAAACGTCGTAGTCCAACTCGAAATCAAACGGAAGCCGGGCACCTTGGAGCGTGACCATTGTCCCGGACGCGGTCCCCGTCGGATTTTGAAGTGCCAAAGACTCGCAATCACTGACACAGACTTCCAATCTCGTAAGCCTTGAAACATCGTCGCATGCCAACGAACGAAGGTCGCATAGATGTGAGATGTTTTCTGACAAGCGAGCTGCGTCATAGTAGACCGGCAGGCCCGCAATACTCGTGGGTTGCGTTTGTTCAAAACCAAGGTGAACGGGCAGTCTTGGTTCAACCGCGACCCAAGGACTACCGCATCGTCTAAAGATGAAGTGTCGAGGAGCCTGTTCTGGCAGCGGATCGTCGGACGACTCATGCCACCAATTCGACGCGTCGCGAATGATCACTTGACTCAATCGTGGCATCCCGGACAGTTGCCACTCGGATGCCGTGTCTTCCACGCAACCGATGGTGACGTGCTCAAGCGTTCTTGGCCACTGTTCCCAGGCCTCACCCGCCGGCCGGATCAAGCTGAGTGACATCAGCGATGGGCAGGCGTTGATCGCGTTCTGATCGTCCCTGGAGAGGGCGGTCTCTTCGAGTTCAAGCACCTGCAGGTGTGGGTGCCCCTCAAAACGCTCCAGGCTTCCGTTGAGTTCGCACTGTGTCATTCGTAAGAACCACAGCGCGTGATTTTCGGCGAGTCGATCAAGATGCCGTTGTTCGAGTTTCAGATCGTAGAGATGGATCGCTGCGACGCGGCATCCCCCGGGGGTCGATAGCAGTTGCTTGAAGTCATCTAAGTCGTTGATCAACACATTGTCGAAGACTCGGTCCATGTTGCCGGTCAAGACAGAGACGGCATGCGGGCGATCTCCAAAGCTCACTCGATCCGCGATGTGCTGTAGGCACAATGAAGGTGCGAGATAGATCAGCAGGAACCAGGCCCACGCAAACAGGGGCAGGACGGCACGCCAGGTTCGAGCGGAGTCTTTCTCGCTCTTTCGCCAGTAGCAAAGCCATCCCAACACAAGTAGTAGCGGAACCAACGCGACAAGCACATCGAATCCCTGCCGCGCGGACGAGTCCAGTGCAATGTGGGTGATCTTTTTCCCTGTTGCAGTATCGAGGACACGCTCGGAGACTTCGGAGTAGTAGAGCGGCCAGCCGGCGGTACGAACGGTTTCGCTGTATTGCCACGGGAGAAGACTGACGAGCAACGCGAAGACGATCGGCGTGGCGGTCAGAACGATCGCGGTCGTCCATGCAACTGTTCGCCCGAGGAATCCGAGAGGCTGTACTTGCGGAAAAGCGATGAGTCGTTGGTCCATGACGACGGCCGCGATTGCAGGCAGCATCATCAGTGCAAAGAATCCGATTACGGCAGGAAAATTGCCCCAAGTGACCTCCGGGAGATTGGTGACGAGAAAGCCAAGCGAAGCTCTCGCTCTCGGGAACTGTGAATTCAAGGCGATCATGCCGGAGTAGCACTGAAGTACGATTGCGAGAATGACGAGCAGCCAACGCCAGTGACTTCGAAGACTCAAACTCCACCATGAAAACGCGACGCATAGCATGCAGACGGTCGCGACGACGGCACTCACGGTAATGGTTGGCGTGTCGCCGCGAAGGTTGATCGCCGCGACGACCATCGCAATACCGAACGACAACGCCATGAGATCCAATAGGCCCCATCGGCAGGCATTGGACCACTCCGGACTTGTTCGTGACGAGAGTCGAATCCGCGTAAAGATTCGAAACAGAATCACAAGCACCGTTGTTGTGCCGACCATTCCAAGAAAGGTGGCTTGGAAACGCCAGAAGTGAATCCCCATGCTGGCGTTTCGCAGTGGCACGTCTTCGCCGCCAATCACGGTTTGGACTAACGCGTACCACAGTATGAATAACCAAAGTAGTGAGAGCGTCAGTGTCACGACGCTACCCAAACCTCGGCTGTCCGAGAGACTCATCCAAAGGCCGACCACCGCGACGACGGGCGTGACCACGAGGATGCTCGGAAACTCAAACCACCCGGAGAGCAGGAACGCAATCGATACCAAGGCGATCGCGACGCTGGGGGCGGCCAATTGCTGATCCAGGAATGCCGTGCTCGCACGTGTGAGTAGGCTGGAACGTGATTCGTTCAGGTCCGATGCGGGAAGCGTCATGGTCCCAATGCCGCTGGGGAGTGCGAGCGTCGAGTCAGCTGCTTGTTCGATCGACAGCCGATCGCGCCTCCCACTATACCGCCACAACGTACGCCAGAGGCCCGTTGCCGATGCGATCATCAACGCCGCCACGAGGAGCCGCGCAGTTGGTGAAGCGGGCGGCTATGATTGCGGTTCGTTGGGCATCCACTTCGAGCGTTGATTTTTCGACGCTTGGTCTCAAGCCGCCAGGCCGTTTCCGTGTCGCGTCATCACTGCGTTCTGTTGTTTGCACTGTTGCTTGCTCCCCTCGGTCAAACGTTGCGAGCCGAGGATCCAGACTTGCCCGTCCGGATTTGGATGCGACCGCCGACGCCGCCGTCCGTTCCCGAACAGGAAGTCGACGAGACGTTGGATAAGGGTGTGAAGTACCTCATCGACACGCAACGCAAAGACGGCGCGTGGGGTGGGCCGCAGTGGCGTGGTGGCGTCGACAGTGATCCTGTGCCGGGGTCGTTTCGCAGTTTCGACATCGCAATCGCGGCGATGGCGTTGGAAGCGTTGTTGGACTCCAAGCCGAGCGCGTCGGTTACCGAGGAAGAGTTGGAAACGTCCCGCCAGAAGGCACTCGATTACCTGTTTCGAAAGACGAAGGGGATTCGCCGCGCCGGGCCCGGAGACCTGCCGCACATTTGGGCTCACGGTTACAGCTTGCAAACGTTTGCAAAGATCCACTCGCGGACCGATGACGCCGAGCTTCGCGAAAAGCTCGAATCATCGATGCGGATTCACGCGGATCGACTCAAGCGTTGGGAGTCGATCAACGGTGGCTGGTTCTACTATGGCAGCGGTATGGCCAAGCCGATCAATCCGTCGTGTAGCTTTGTCAACAGTGCGATTTTGGTGTCTCTCGCCCGTGCACGTGAAGTCGGAATCGATGCCGACTCCAAGATGTTGGACCGTGCAATTCGGGCGACTCAGCGGATGCGGAAACCCGATGGCAGTTTTCTTTACACCGCGCGCATCGCGTCTGACATGGCCGGCGCGGCGCGCGAAATCAACCGTCCCGCGGGAAGCCTAGGACGCTCCCAGGCCGGCAATATCGCACTGCGTTTGTGGGGCGATGAAAAGATCACGAACGATGTGATCCATGATTGGCTGACACGTTTGGTGGTGCGTCACGGTTGGCTCGACATGGGACGCAAACGCCAAATCCCCCATGAGTCCCACGCCGCTGTTGCCGGATATTTTTACTATTTCGGCGTCTACTATGGGTGTCTGTGTCTCGACGTGCTCAGTCCCGGAGAGCGTGAGGTGTATCAACATCACCTCGCGCGGATTTTGATCGATCGACAGGAGCCCGACGGCAGTTGGTTCGACTATCCGCTCTACAACTATGGCAAGCCTTACGGGACTGCATTCGCACTGTTGAGTTTGCAGCGGTGTCGCGTCACCCAGGAGTGACGCGTGCAATTCAATCGCGGTGCGTTTACTCGGCCGGTGGTGTGCCGCCGATCGATGCTTGGAGCCTGGCCGCTTGACCAGCGACGTCCAAATTGGGATGCCCAATGAGTTGGGCAATCGCTTCGCCGAATTGAGCGTCAACCCAATCGCGATACTCGGGCTCTTCTATCGGACCCGCTGAAAGCTGTTTAAGGACTTCCAAACGCTGCTCATCCTCGCCGTTTGTGAGCGCCGACAGAACGGAGCCATTGATCGCGTCACGGATCACTTCGCCGTCGAGCTGAAAGACAAAGCGGTCGGGGAGTTCTCTGGCGAACTTCACGACACGGTAGGTCGCCAAACTGATTCCCAGGAAGCCGATGAACATCGCGAGAATGATTGCGTACACCAGACGGGAGACGCGACGCCTTGAAGGTTGGGCGGAATCCATGTGAATCGTCTCCGGCAAGCTGTTGTCTCGGTCCGCCCCTATGATATCGCCCATGAATCACGACGATCAAGCGAATCCTTTCTCATCACCGAGGAGTGAAGTACTCGCGGAAGGGGGTGCGATTTCCGTCGATTTCGTTCCGATCATGCGTCATTGGGATCGGTTGCGGCTGTTTTACAACGCCGTCTTGTTCACCGAGGTGATCGGTGTTGCGGTTTTTGTGCGACCGGATGTTCTGTTCGACATCGGCTTCTTGCCCATCACATGTATCGGGGCGATCGTCGCCAACGTGTGTTTTATGACCGGACCCGCGATCGAGGCCTACGGCACCTATTATCGGCTTTGGCATCCATTGATGACCTGCTTGCTTTTCTTCGCTGGGTTGGGGGTTTCGATGATGCTGGCATTCGGAACCGTGTTGGGTCTGTGACTGGATGCTACGGCGACGCGGCTGCGATCGTATCGATCGGGGCAATGAAATCGTGGAGATCTTTTTGCCGTCTGGTAAAAAAGAGAGTGGCGCAGCGTCTTCAATCGCGTTTACTGTGCCGGTCAATGAATCACACGCCGGAATCTGTCTGGAATGAGCCGATCTTCAATCACTCTCGCTCTTGTACTCTTCGCGATCTCGACTGCAGGCTGCCGCAAGAAAACGCCTGTCGAGGAGGTGTCTCTCTCCGAAAGTGGTGTCGCGATCGCCGCTCGAGACCTCAGTCTGATCGAGGGTGAATGGACACAATGGCGCGGCCCCAATGGTGATGGCATTGCGGCGGATCAAACGCCTCCGACTTCTTGGACAGCGGACGACGTCGTTTGGCGGAGTCCTATTCCGGGCCGCGGACACAGCAGTCCGATCGTGGTCGGTGGAATGGTCGTGCTGGCAACTGCCGAAGATCAAGCCGAAAAGCAAAGTGTGCTCGCGTATGACTCGGTCACCGGCGAGCAACGTTGGAACACGGTCGTTCATGAAGGCAACTTCCCGAGCCGAAATGAAATTCACCAAAAGGCCACCAACGCCAACAGCACACTTGCGTCAGACGGTGAGCGGCTGATTGCAACCTTCTTTAACAACAGCCGCATTTTCGTGACGGCTCTCGACCTCGACGGCGAACAGATTTGGCAGACGGATATTGGTGCGTTCGGGTCCAAGTTCGGCTACGCCCCGTCCCCTGCCCTTTACGAGTCTTTCGTGATTGTGGCTGCGGACAACTTTGGGGGCGGCTATCTTGCCGCGCTCGACCTCGAGAGCGGTGACGTGGCTTGGCGTGTCACACGTGGCGATGCGAGCAGTTATTCCAGCCCGCGGATTGCAACCATCGATGGCGTCGATCAAGTACTGATCACCGGCGGTGATCGACTGGCTAGCTACGATCCGGCAACGGGCGAGCTGCTTTGGGAAACAGAATGTATTTCGGCGTCTACGTGTGGCACCGTGGTGACCTCCGGTGACTTGATCTTGGCCTCCGGCGGCTATCCCGCAAAAGAGACGATCTGTCTTGATGGGGCGGGCAAACGGGTGTGGAGCAATCGAACCAAGATTTATGAGCCGTCGATGATCGTCGATCAAAACTTGGTGTTTGCATTTGCCGACAACGGAATCGGGTTTTGCTGGGATGCGAGTGACGGGTCCAAGCGATGGCAAGAGAGGCTCGGAGGTAGTTTTAGTGGTTCACCCGTGATCGCCGGTGGCAACATTTACGTCGCTGACCTGAATGGCAAGTGCCACGTGATCGAGGTTTCCGACACGTTCAACGCACTTTCGAAGAGTCCCATCGGCGACGACTGTTATGCCAGTCCCGCCGTTCACAAGAACGCGCTTTATTTTCGTGTCGGAATCGGGCGAGGCAACGACCGACGCGAGGAACTGGTCCGCGTGGGGGCTGTTGCCGAGCAAGCCAGTGTCGCCGCCGAAGGAATCGAGGAATAACGCGTTTCCCAATCGCCTTGTCGTACTTCCTCCTTCCTCCGTTCAATCTCGCGGCAACGATAGGCACGACTCGGTCAGAGCCCGGCTCTAGCGCCCAAATCGACTTTGCGGTGGATTCGCTGCCCCTGGCAGCGGCCAACGGCAGTTCCTGCAATTTCGTCTCACTGCGTTGCCATTGAACTAAACTTCGGGACCCGCACGCACATCCCGGAGAGACTTCATGACCCGACTCTTGTTGTTTGTTCTGCTTTTCATGGGAACCTTCGCTTTCGCGCAGGATTCCGAACCCCAGCCAAAACTCGACACCGATCTACTGGCCGGCGCTCTCAAGTTCCGCAGCATCGGACCGGCATTCATGTCGGGGCGGATCGGAGACGTGGCGATCGATCCCGTTAAACCGAACACTTGGTATGTCGCCGTCGCCTCGGGTGGGCTTTGGAAAACGGAAAACGCGGGAACCACGTTCAAGCCGATCTTTGATGACAAGCCCAGCTACAGCATGGGTTGCGTGAGCATCGACCCATCCAACCACAACACGGTTTGGCTCGGAACGGGAGAGAATAACGGCGGGCGTCACATCAGTTTCGGTGACGGTGTTTACGTCAGCCACGACGGGGGCGACACATGGCATCATCGCGGACTTGAAAAATCGGAGCATATCAGCAAGGTGCTCGTCGACCCGCGCGACAGCAACGTGGTGTTCGCGGCATCGCAGGGACCGCTTTGGTCTCCCGGTGGCGAACGCGGATTGTTCAAGTCGACCGACGGCGGAAAGAGCTGGAAGAACGTCTTGTCCGCTGGCGGTGTCGGTAAGACGGCGGAACAGAACGCTGACAGCTACACCGGTGTCACCGATGTGGTTTTCGACCCTGACAATCCAGATGTGCTCTACGCCGCAACGCACCAGCGACACCGCAATGTTTGGGCGATCATCAACTGCGGACCCGAGACCGGCATCTTTAAATCGACCGACGGCGGCGAGACTTGGACCGAGCTAACCAACGGGTTGCCGGGCGCGGACATGGGCAAGATCTCCCTGCAGGTCTCACCGCAGAAGTCCAACGTTGTCTATGCAACGATCGAGCTACCCGGCCGCGAGGGCGGTTTTTGGCGGAGTAAGGATCACGGCGCGAGTTGGGAAAAGACGAATGACTTCGTCTCCGGTGGAACGGGGCCGCACTACTACCAGGAACTGTGGGCGGACCCGCATCGATACGGCGTCTTGTACCAAGCCAACAACTACTTCATGCGCAGTGAGGACGACGGTGAAACGTGGGTGAATATCGAGGGCGAGAACAAACACGTCGACAATCACGCGGTCGCGTTCCATCCGACGGACGAAGACTTTCTTCTCGTAGGATGTGATGGTGGTGTGTATCGGACCTATGACTATTGCGGAACATGGCAGTTCTGCGCGAACTTGCCGCTGACCCAGTTCTACAAGCTCTCCGTCGACAACGACTATCCGTTCTACAACGTGGCCGGAGGGACGCAGGACAACAATTCGCAGTACGGTCCGGCGAGAACCGATAGCGTTCAAGGCATCACCAATGCCGACTGGATCAAGACGATCGGAGGTGACGGGCACGATACGGCGATCGACTACGAAGATCCCGACACGATCTACGGCGAGTCGCAGCAGGGATACCTTCGCCGCTACGACCGAAAGACGGGGGAATCGGTGATGATCCAACCCCAGCCTGGGAAGGGTGAAGCTGCTTACCGGTTCAATTGGGACTCGCCGATTTTGATCAGCCCACACGATCATAAACGGCTCTATTTCGCGTCTCAGTTCCTGCATCGGAGTGATGATCGTGGAGACAGTTGGGTCAAAGTTTCTCCCGATTTGTCTCGCAACCGCAATCGATACGAATTGCCGACGATGGGCCGCGTCCACAGTATCGACGGAGCCTACGATCTCTACGCGATGAGCCAACACGCGAACATCACTTCGATCGCGGAATCTCCGCTCGTCGAGGGATTGTTGTACGTCGGAACCGATGACGGCCTGATTCAGATCTCCGAAGACGGTGGAAAGAACTGGCGCAAGGTCGACAAGATATTCGGCATCCCCGAGTACTTTTTCGTGAACGACATCAAGGCCGATTTGCATGACCCGGACACCGTCTACGCGTGCATCGACGATCACAAAACAGGCGACTACAGCCCCTACGTGGTTCGAAGCACCGACCGTGGTCGTACTTGGGACTTGATGGTCGGCAACCTGCCTGAGAAACACCTTTGTTGGCGGATCGTGCAAGATCATGTCCGCAAAGACCTGTTCTTCTTGGCAACCGAATTTGGAATCTTTTGCACGCTCGACGCAGGCGAAAACTGGTTCAAACTCGGCGGTGGTTTGCCAACGATTTCGTTCCGCGACCTCGAGATTCAACAGCGCGAGAACGACCTCGTCGGAGCGTCCTTCGGGCGTAGTTTCTGGGTGCTCGACGATTACAGTCTGCTACGTGACGCGACTCCCGAACTGTTCTCCGAGAAAGCGTTCCATGTCTTTCCGGTTCGTCGTGCATTTTGGTACGTCCAAAAGGATCCGCGCGGCGGCGTCAAAGGTTTTGAGGGAGACTCGATCTTCACCGCGGAGAATCCGCAGTACGGTGCTGTCATCCGCTACTACGTGCGAGACGGTTTTGAGTCGTTGAAGCAGAAACGCCAAAAGGCGGAGGCGAAGATTCGCAAAGAGGGAGGCGATGTGCCGATTCCGACCTTTGAAGAATTGCAAGCCGAAGAAGACGAAGTCGCACCACGGCACTATCTCGAGATCATGGATGACAGCGGAACGGTCGTCGCGCGAAAAGACCTCTCCGCCTCAAAGGGAATTCATGAAATCGCTTGGGACTTGCGATTCGAAGGCCTCGGACCCAACCTTCGCGGCGGACCGATGGTTGCACCGGGAACCTACAAAGCACAGGCCTATCTTTTCGCCGATGGGGAGGCGAGCCAGCTCGGAGAGGCGGTCGAATTCAAAGTCGAATCGATCGTCCAGCCGACGCTTCCGATGCAAGACCGAAAGAAGCTGATCGCGACCATCAAAGAGATGGGGACATTCGCCAACCGAACCAATGCTGCGACGCAACGACTCCAAGAGCGTTCGGAACAGATTGGCGACCTGATTAACACGATCAAGAATCATCCGAGCGGAACACCTGAATTGCTGTCTGAGGCGATGAAGCTGGAGGACCGTTTGGATGTCTTTGGTCGCAAACTGTTCGGCGACGAAGCAAAGGACGCCCGCTGGGTGATGGCGGAGCCCGGGATCAACCAACGCTTACAACGAGCCTTTTTCGGGATGATTCGGGGAACACACGGCCCGACGAAAACGACTCGTGAGCAATGGGCGATTGCGACCGAGCAATGGTCTGAAATCGAGGCTGAACTCCTCAAACTTCTTGGCGACGAGATGGAGGCTTTCGAAAAGAAAGTCGATGGAGCCGGGATTCCCTGGACCAAGGGACGTGATCAGCCTTGGCAGGAGGAAGAAGGCGAGGATTGAGCTCTCGCCTCTTCGAAGCCGTTGCTCCGGCGGTTGGGCCCGGGCTGGTTCGCTGAGGGTATGATGAAGGTCGCACCTCGTTGATGAACGAGGTTGCGATACTTCAAAGACTCGAGGCGGATCGAATGGTGAGTCAGCGAATCAAATTCCCCTGCGGACAGTGTCAGCAAATCCTTGCGGCCGATGCTTCGGCTGCGGGCAAGAAGGTTCGATGTCCTAAGTGCCAACAGCTGGCGGTGATTCCGTCGGCGACTGGAGGTTCTTCGGCGACCCATCCCGTTCTAACGGAGCAACCATCGGGGCTCCGCAAAGTCACTGTCGTTTGTGCGAGTTGCGGAACAAAGCTTGCCATCAAGGCGACAGCGAAGCCTTCGGTTGCGACCTGTCCAAATTGCAAGTCTTCTGTTCAGGTTCCCGCAGCCAAGTCGCCCGTTCGAGAGGCAACGTCGGGGAAGAATCCAGAAGCGAGTGCGGCCGCCAGTCCCGCATCATTTATTGAGAATCCGGTTGGATTACCGACCGACTTGGTCGCGGGGGCGGTATCCGATCCGAGCGGAGCGCTCGATCTAGGACAACTCGATGTCGGATTACCGAGTTCGCCCGCGGTTACCGCGCCGAGGCCGGTCTCTGCCGGCACGCGAGCCGCCTCGATGAGTCGAGCCATTTTCGCGTGGATCAATAGTCACCGATGGATCACTTTGATCCTGGTGCTCAATGTGTTTCCGTTTCTGATTGCGATTCGATTCCCGCCCGCTCTGGTGATGAGTCTTTTCAATGTCCCGATCGGACTGGTACTCATCGGCCTGCTCTTTATCCCGCGTCAACACATTGTGAAACGCGTGATGGACAAGTTTGGTGCACAGCTGGCAACGATCGGCATCGGAGGTTTCGCCACCGTTGTCGGTGTGGTTCTTTTAAAGGCGCTACCGCGGCTTGCGAATCGAATGAGCAATAACTCCAATCTCGACTTTTCGAACGTGGGAGCATTGATCGGTGTCTTGATCGGCCACTTGGTCGTACTCTCGATCGTGGTGGTGTTGTGGAGATATGTGGGAATCGCACGTACGCTGGCAGCGGGTTATTGTGCGCAGCTTTCGGTCATGACGTTGATGCTTGCGATCGGCGCTGCCTCATTGGACAACACGCTCAACCCAGGAAACGCGTCGGCAGTGGCCGCGAGTGACACGCCTTATCAGCCGCCATCTGGTCTTGAAAGGATCGAGCAACGACGCCAGGAACAGGCGCGGGCGCAGCGTGAGCGTGGTGCGGCGTCTCGACCCGGCGGACCGAATACGTTAAGCAAATGGACATCACGAGAATCGCACGATACGGAGGGCGTCGTTATGAATCAAACGCCCGAGGATCGTGGGATGGCGATGCGGATCAAGTCCTTTCGTGAACGAAACTCGATGGAGCAAACCATCGTGATCAAGATCACGCCTTCCGACCCGACCGACACGCCGCCTGAGATCCGAACCAAACTCCAGGAGGCCCTCGGACTCAAACGCCACTTCTTTGCACCGTTTGGTGAGCGAGCGTTGCTGCTTTTTGTGCATGAAGGACCGGTAAGCGAGGTTGTCGCCGAGCTGCAGATGGGCGAAGTCCTCAGTGTCGACGATGACGAACGCACGATTGAGTTTCGCATCAACTCCCTAACACCGTGAGTCTGCTATTCGGCGTGAGTTTTTCTGAAATGGAACAGGGATGGTGTTGAAGCGTTTGAATCTAAATGAGTTTCGTCGTCGGGTTGTAGCGGGATCTTTCCCCGAGTTTTCGAGTCTGGCAGATGCGGTTTGCGGGCTTCAGTTCATTCAGGCGGATCCGATCCGCGCGCCCGCCCGGGCTCAGGACTTAATCCTTCGCCAACGTGTCGCTTCGTACATGGCGGGCGAACTTGAGGAGCGATTCCCAAAACTCGATGCGGAGGAGGGCTACCTGTTTGCATACGGTTTTGCGACGCCGGACGTCTGGCGGGCACTTCGTCACCGTCCGCGCGCCAAGCTGAAAAAACTCGAGCGGGATGTCCTCGATGCGGTCGATGAATTGGGAGAAGTCCATCCACGCGACCTCGGTGAGCGTTTTGGGCGCGAGTCGGTCCAGAACTATTGGGGCGGAAAGTCACAAAAGACCAAACGCGTGCTTGAGGACCTCCACCATCACGGCTACCTACGCGTCAGTCGTCGAGAGAAAGGGATTCGAATTTATCAGGTTCCCTCCGAACAACGTGAGCCAACCGCGTCGCCGAAGGAACGCTACGCTCATTTGCTGAACACAACCGTGAGGGTGTTCGGCCCTGTGACAGCAGCCTTTCTCGTGTCCGAGTTGCGTAGCCAGAACCACCTTGTGAAGTCGCGACGCGAGCGACTTGCAGTGGTCGAATCACTGGTGCAAGACGGCACGCTATCGGAGGTGCGAGTCGGCCAAGAGACCTATCTTTGGGAACCGAACCAATGGGAGTCAGGTGAAGTTCCCGATCGAGTTCGGATACTTGCCCCGTTTGATCCACTGGTCCGTGATCGCAATCGATTTTCGCACCTTTGGAATTGGGACTATCGTTTCGAAGCTTACGTACCGGCTTCCAAACGACAACGCGGTTACTATGCGATGCCCGTTCTCTTTCGGGACCAAGTCATCGGTTGGGCGAACGCAACCGTCTGCGACGAATGTCTGCAAGTCAAAATCGGTTATGTGAAACAGCCACCACGTGCGAAGCGTTTTCGTCAACAGCTTGAGGCCGAGATCGAATCAATGGCTTTGTTCTTGGGACTAAAAAGTGGGAATTGGACGATTGCGTAATCACCTGCCAGGCGACTGGACGGCCTCTCTTGCAACGACTTTTGAGAAGTGAGCCTCCATTATTTGAACTCTTTGCGGGTTGAGGAAAACAAACTGACCGTAGTCTTCTTTGATGACTCCGTAATCACTCATGTAGTGCCGAAGCATCTCATCAACTATCTCGGAGTTGCCGATAAGCGATGCACTCAATCTCAGGTGCGTTTCCTTAAATGGCCAATCCAAGGATTCGGTGAGTCGGAGTCCTCGCCTTAAACGAGTAGTGTCAGAGCCTCCCCAATTCAAGCTCCCGGTGTCCTGAGCATGTTCCACGATCTGCCGCATCAGGTGAAGGTAAACAAGATTCGAGAATTCACCCTCGTACAGTTTCGCGTGACCGAGCATATAGCTCATCGCGTCTTCCCTATCTCCGTACCACTGCGGGAGAAACTTAAAGAGGATGTTCTCGGCCAAAATCATGCTGTCGGGATAGAGGCTGACCGACCGTTTGGCCAGTGAATCGACTTCTCCAAAGTCCCCGTTTTGTTCCAATCGAATCTGTGCCAGCGCCGCAATGGCGAGGGCAGGTGGCCGTTTGTTCTCGTCCAGGATCAGTTCCAACTCCTGCGCCGCGACTTCGTTCTCAGCCTGGAATTTTTCCCAGCCGTCTGGCGAGATGTTTGTTGTCGATCCTCTCCACTTCCATGCCAGCAAGTGATGACGAAATGCGTTCACCGTTTTCGCGAGTAGAGTGCCCTTTTCGTACCAGAGAACAAATTTGGATAGCGCTTTGCGCTGATCTGCATTTGCATTTTCACCGAGTTCTTCAAAGTCGTTCCATTGCTTTGCGGCCCGAGATAACAAGCGTGATTGAAGGTCGCTGGGACCGACGCCATCAGCAAATCTTGTTTGCCGACCGATGGCTTCATAGACCCGCTCCAGTTGCTCCATTGGTTCGGTGTAAATGAGTTCGTCACATCGCAATGAAAAGAAAGAACGTTTGGTCGTGATCCACGGTGTTCGGGTGCCGACATGGATGCCGGTGTCATCGAGCAAAGCGACCGCAGTGGCGTCTTCGCTTGCCAACATCCTGTGCGGCTTGTTGGCGAGGACGATTGGAAACGAAACGTTGAGAGTTTGCGGTTCAAAGTCAAACAGAATCCATTCCGATCGCTCATCAACGATGCGCTGTCCCACTATGAGCAGTGACGTGCCGAAAGTGCTTGGGACGGAAGCCTGTACTAGATGAGGTCGCCAAAGAAAGTAGGCTGTCTGGGAAATCGTTTGAAGCTCCCCCGTTTCCGAGGATGCGACCTTCTGTAGAAAGAACCCCCGCGGGCCGTCGAACCAGCCTTGCGCCGTCTTTCCTCCGACGACCAACTCGGATTTCGGTAACTTCGGTGGTGTTTCGACAACCTTGTCAACGATGAACCCCTTCTCAAGCAGATAATGCGTGGGGCCGTGACGTTTTGAACTGACTAACAGTTGTTGTCCATCGTCCGAGACGTCAACATCCAGAGCGGTCTCGCGTAGTTCACCGAGCGGCTTGCTCCCCAGCGCCGGGTCGCCGTAGTAAACTTTGCCAGACTCGGTCAAGAGAACCATCATCTCATCACCGGGATTGATCGCCCATCGAGTGATCGACTCTCCCAGACCGTCGACACGCGCCAGTGTTTGTCCGGTCTTTCCGCTGATACGGCAAATCGTTTTGGTCGACGCGACTAAGAAATCATTGGTCCTGCCACAGAATCGAACTGCGTGAGGCGACTCCGCTTGCCAGTCGCCGGGAACTTCCAATGCCCCGATCCGTTCTCCGGCCGAAACGTTGTAGAGAACCAATTGAGTGTCCTTTAGCACAACGAGCCGTGAGCCGTCGCCGGACAGGTCGAATGCTTGGGCACCCTGAAAGTCGGTCACGGGAATCGTGAGATTGCTTTTCAACTCTCGCGGCAGCGGCGTGTAGAGTTCTGCCAGTACTCGCTCGGCTTTTTCGCCCAGTTGCAAATCATCCCATGCGACGAGCTCGCCGTCGGAGTGGTTGTCGATTGTAAGAGGCTCTGCAAACGAAGTGAGATAAGCCATCGGTGGCGGTTTCGTCACTTTGTAGCCGTCGGCATCAAGCGGCCAGTCGTACTCCTTGTCTGGGGCACTCGAAGAAAAATCCAAGCTTAGATTCGGCGAACGAAGTTCGACCGACTGATGAACCAGACGGTCGCAACCAGTCGACAGCAAGAGCATGGAGAAACTAAGCAGAGAAACGAAGCAAGTTCTCTTTGATTTCATGATCGCGTCATTGCTTGTACGTGGCGACAGATGTTCAAAGGACCAGCCGTCCGCCGAATCGGAGAGCCTTGCTTGAGCGAGTCACACGTTCGCTCATAGCGCTCACCATCTATGGCGGTCTGGACTTCTTACCGGTCTCGGAATCCTATTCTAGCCGATCGATCGGGCAACATTCGTCAAATCCATGCCCGATCGTTTCGGTCCACCGGCCGTTCCGGAACTTCGCACAAACGCGATTACCACTTATGCGTGTTGACTTTCTCGACATCGGCGTTGATCGCCTCTTGGTATTTCGTCCAGAACCAAGCCCCTTTCTTGTACTGCTTCGCAGTGTCGTATCCGGCACCACCCCAGATGTAGTCTTTGGTCCCGTCACGACCGCCGTCCATGTAGTCATCGCCGTCCTCGCCACGCAGCTTATCGCTTCCCGAACCACCGTAGAGGCTGTCATCGCCGACGCCACCGAACAGCTCATCGTTCCCATTGAGGCCGTACAGTCTATCGTCGCCGTCATCGCCATAAAGCTTGTCGTTGCCATCGTCGCCGTAGAGGAGGTCGTTGCCAAGTTCGCCGAAGATTGAGTCTACGCCGCGGCCTCCTCGAATCGTGTCGTTGCCTTCACTACCTCGAATCGTGTCGTCGCCGTCATCACCAAAGATCTGATCGTGTCCTTTGGAGCCACGGATGTCGTCATCCCCGTTTCCGCCGTAAATCGTGTCTCGCTCAGCAGCACTGCCGGCGTTGACAGCGATATCAACGCCGAAAATAGAGAACTCGATAAAGTAGGATCCCTGGATGACGTCATTTCCGTCTTCGCCATGGATCGTGTCATCGCCGGCGCCGCCCATCAGCTTGTCGTTGCCGTTTCCGCCTTTGATGTAGTCGTTTGAAAGTGATTCAGACGGATCGATCAGATAGTCTTGATCACCGAGTATCTCGTCGTCGCCATCTCCACCGTAAAGGTTATCTGGTCCCTTGCCTCCGATGATGTAATCATCACCCGCGTGTCCGTAGACGCTGAGTACGCCGCTGTAGCTCGCAGCCTCGACCCTGTCATCTCCGCTACTTCCCGAGACAATCAGCCCGCTCACGCCATTGAACGTCTTGGTGTGTTGAACGCCGTTGATGGTCAGCGCGAATGAGGTGTCTGAGATGACCGCTTCAAATCCTGCGGCTGCGGAGTCGAACATTTCGTAGGAACCAGTTGCCACGAGGTTGCTTCCACTTCCAGCATCAATCACGCCACCTCCGATTCCGAACGAAAGGTAGTCGTTGCCTTCATAGCCGTAGATGAAAACGTCACCGATAAAGGCAAGGGTGTTGATGCCATTGGATTGGTCATCCCCGTGAAGTTCCAACTGCTCGATGCTGCCAAGGTAGTGATCGACCGTGCCTTTCAGCACTCCGGTCTCTTGATAGTCGAAGTTCGGATTCTCATCCGTGGTGCGAGCAACGACGCGATCCTTGCCTGAACCACCGTCGAGTGTTAGATCTCGTGGCATGCTTACCACGTCGATGACATCGTTGCCTCCGCCGCCGTTGACTTGCAATTCGATGAGGGCATTGTTACCGAAGTCGAGTTCAATCTGGTCGTCTCCTCCCCCAGCATCAATTCCGAGAGCCTCGATCTCTTTCATGTTTGATGGGACGAGGGTGACCGTAGGTGTTTCGCCGGCAACGCTGCGGTGCACCTCAACCCTCCCAGCTGGGTTCAGCCGAAACGCGATTGACTCGCTCACATCCGCAAAAACAAATTCATAGCGATCCTGACCGGCATTGCCGTCGATCGTGTCGTCACCGCCGGTGTGAATAATCACATCATCACCCTCCTCGCCAAAGGTCCGGTCGCGTTGAAGAGTTCCGGTGAGACGGTCGTTGCCACTACCTCCGAGAAGGAGCTCATCCTGAACCACCTGCTTGCTCTCGAACGAAGGAGTTTGCACGAACGCAGGCTCCGTCGGGATGGCTCGGATCAGCAACTCAGGCAGTGTGCTATTTCCTAGCTCGGGACTGATGGTCAGCGAAGAAATCCAATCGACACTCGGGTCGAGTGCGAATAGCTCATCGTCGGCGTCGCCGCCTTCGAGGTAGTCAAAGCCTTCGCCACCAATCAGCACATCGTCTCCGGCACGTCCGTACAGATCGTCGTTACCGTCGTTGCCGAAGACTTCATCGTCTCCTCCACGCCCGTCGAGGATGTCGCTGCCGGCGCCTCCATGGATCACGTCTGCACCGTCGCTGCCCCAAATGTAGTCGTTTCCATCTCCACCGTTTACAAACAATGGTGTGTCGAAGTCGCCGCTAAGTTCCAGTAGATCGTCGCCCCCGAGTAGATTGATTTCAATACCGACGATTCCTAAGTCCGCTGGTCTTGCGAAGCGGAATGTCCGGCCCGAGAGCGTGACAAACAGTTGCCCGGATGCCGGATCTTGTGCCATGCGGAAATTGTCTGCCTGTTGGGTGAGGCTGAACTCCAAGATGCCATCGACGGCTCCGATGGTGACGAAGTCATGTTCCGATAAGTTCGACAGCTCTTGATCCGTAGGGGTGAGCGGTGAAAAATCAAATCGATCTCGGCCTCCTCGGCCGTCAACAGAATCGTCGCCATCTCCACTGAAGAGAGCATCAGCATCAAAGGTGCCAACCAATTGATCGTTTCCTTCACCACCGAGCAGAACATCGACCGGATCCGTCTCGCTGCGATTTAGATCTCGCAATATCGACTGAATGGCTTGAGCTTCATCTGCGGCTGCGGTCGTCGCCAAGCTCTGCAAAGCCACGGTCAATTGATGGGCCAGATTCGAATGACTTGCATCTTCAGTTCCAGCGATCTGCAGCAGCAACGTGTTGATTGCGTCCAGCACGGATGTCAGGTCATTTGCCTGTTCGACCGCATCGAGCAGGTCGGCAACTTCCTCGGATGCAAGTGGAATAGAGACGCTTGGGTCGACCAATGCGAACAGACGGTCATTGCCGTCATCACCGCGTATGATGTCGCGCCCGGAGCCACCGACGATGTTGTCGTTGCCGGCTCCGCCACTGAGTCGGTCGTCCAGACCCGCGCCTTCGATGGTGTCATCACCGATGCCACCTGAAATGCTGTCGATTCCCGCGCCGCCGAACAGGAAGTCACTTCCCTCCTCGCCAAAAATTGCCCCTCCAGAGACATCGAAGCTTTGGAGCGAATCCGCATAAATCGTGTCTGAGCCAGATCCGCCCGTCAGATAGTCATAGCCCTGTTCGCCGTGAATCAGGTCGTCTCCTCCTCCTGCGTAAACGGTGTCGTCACCTGCTCCAGCATAGATTTGGTCCGCACCATCACCGCCATGGATGGTGTCGTTCCCGGCACCGGCGTAGATGCGATTTGCACCGTCTCCACCATGGATGACATCGTTGCCATCAGAACCATGGATTTCGTCGTCGCCGTTGCCGCCGTCGATGTTGACAACTCCGACATTCAATTCGCCGACGATTTTGAGGGTGTCATCACCCTCGAGTCCGCTGAGGCGAATTTCTTCGATGTCTCGCTGCGTTGCATCAGCCGGTAGTCGGAACTGAAGATTCGCCTGCTGTACGACACCGTCTTCGACCGTCTCATAGGTGCCGAAATAGTGCCCGGGCGTTGTAAGAGACTGTGTGATCTCAATCGTGTCGTTATTGACCGTGCCATAGACCTCAAAGACGTCGACACCACTTCCGCCACTGACAGTATCGATCGCGTCCGAGTCATTGAGTCGGAACCCGTAGCGAATCGTGTCTGCGTCGGCCCCGCCGAGGACTTCGTCTGTTCCTTCGGCTCCTCGCAAGATGTCCGCGCCCTGCTCACCCTTCAGTACGTCGTCCCCAAACCCTCCATCGAGATCATCATCGCCGGTGCCTCCGAGCAGGATGTCATGGCCGAGTCCGCCATAGATCGTGTCGGCACCCGAATCGCCGTGGAGCAGATCATCGCCCTTGCTGCCTTCCAGCAAGTCGTCACCATCGCCACCTGAAAGGATGTCATTTCCGTTGCCACCAAAGAGTTTGTCGTTCCCGCTGTCTCCGTCGAGTACTGCAGTTCCATCTGAATCGATGATGAAAATGTCGTCACCGCTGCCACCACTCAGCGTGACATCGACTGCCGTGCCCTCCATCACATGAACATAGTCATTCCCGCTTCCTGCATCTCCAACGATGTGGGTGACCCCGTTGAAGATGCGGGCGTACCTGTCGCCGCCAGGGGATTCAAAGAAGACAAGGATCTCTTCACCGCCAAGGGAAGACGGTCCGAGTGACTGAATCAAGAAGCGTTCGTCCGAAACGCCAGGTTCGGCATCGGTGCGTTGGTCGGCGGTACCACCCATGAACAAGGTCAACTCACCGTCGACGAGCACACCCAATTCAGATTGTGTCGAGTTGCGAATCAACTCCGCATCATCCGCTTCAAACAGCTTTCCGTCTGCCAACGTAACGCGAAGCAGTTCCCACTCTTTGTTGAAGATGGTGCCAAAGAAGGTGTCGATCTTGGCGAAGGCAGAGAATCCGGCCTCCAGTTTTCCGTTGATATTCGTGAGGGCAATCGGGTTTTCGTTAACAATCGTGACGATTTCGGGAAGGCGGATTCGGCCGTCGTATTCCCAGTTTTCGGGTGCATCGAGAAGACTCTCGGACCAGATTGGTCGAGTCGTCTCGATCCATTTGTCGGGGCTCAAATCGGTCTCGGGCAAGTCGTTGAGGTCGAAGCCAAGTGTTCCAGATAAGAAAACTTCACCGCCAACCTCCAAACTCGCGATCCCTAAATTCAATCCGGCCGAAACTCCGCCAGCCACCGTCACGCCCAATTCAATTTCGGCAGCATCGGAATCGGTGTTTTCTGGAACACCAATCTCACCGGCAGCTTCATTCTGGTCATCCAAATAAAACCCATTCAGCAACCACTGTTGATTGGCCTGTACGCTGTCAGCCAACGCCTGCTCCGAGCTGAAGTCCAGGCTCTCGGTCATCTGCTTGATGCCATACGCGTCATATCCGCCTCCCAACGTCAGTCCGAGGTCCACGGTGACGGAAGAATTCAGACGCGCCAAGTTGAGCAGTGGGGCGATCGGGACGCTCACGCCCGCCGTGAAGCTGCCAGAGGCCTCAAGACCAAACGTCATCAATTCGCCCGAAGTATCACCGAGTAAAAAACCCGCCAGGATCTCCATGTCGGACAAGAACGGCAAGCTGAAACTGCCGTCAAACTCAGCGGACCACTCCGTTGACTTCTCGATCTCAGCTCGTTCCTCGGGAGTGTCATAAATGGAAGGAAACTCGAGTTGCAAAACGCCTTCTTTGAGCTTGTTGTAGTTCTCCCTAATCACTTCGTTGCGTTCGGCGGCTGCAGCCTTGGGGTCGTAATCCTCTTTCGGGATCTCCAAGCTGAAGAGTTCACCAAGAGTATTGGTGGCACCGGCAAGACCGTCGTATTCGAGAATTGACTTTGCGATGTTGACCACCGTCTGTGCGGCTTCCAACCTCTCTTGTTCCGCTGGATCAAACGTCGTCGCAATGGCGAGATCGAAGAACGTGACGGCGTCTTTTCCCACCATCTCAAAGATGTCGCTGATGACGGGTAGGGGTTCGGTTAAGAATTCGACGACGGGACGAGTCGGTTCCAAACTGGTTTGCAGGCGACGCATCAAGGGATCCACAAAGTCGTTGTAGATGATCCCTAGGTCCAACTCGACTCCGTTGAATCCAACGGTGATGCTGTTTCCCGCGGCATCGACTTCGCCATCGAGGAATTGCAGCTGTGTGACGTACTCGACACTGCCGACAGCGTTAACACCCAAATTGATCAGGTCGGTGCCAAGATCGGCGTTTGGAAAGAACGAGGCCTCAATATCAAGGAAAGCGGTACCCGAGCCCTCCAATGTACCCGCAATGTTCACGCTGCTATCCGCAGCTTGATCGACATCCAAGATGTAGCTTCCACTGAAGCTCGAATCGTGTCCCGACGCTTCCGCGAACTCACCCACGAACACCCCGACTCGGCCCTGAGCGCCAGCGAAATCATCTCGCAGAGTCGCCGTGTAGTCGATCTGTAGTTCGTCAGCTGCGGAGGTGTCGATGAAGAATTCGCTCGAACCGTCGCCGGTTTCACGTACTCCAAACGTGAGCTCATATCGCATGCCAAGCTCTAAATCGACGGCCGATTCGGTTCCGAGCAAGACTTCCAATTCGGGGTCCGCACCAACCAGATCCAAGTCGAGAGCGCTGTCGGCCGAGAGCGAATCGACGAGTGGCACGGTAAAGCGAATTTCGCTGTCGCCATCATTGCCTGCGATGACGATGGACTGTTCGGCAATGCCGAGCGAACTCGCCAGTTGGCTCTTGACCTCGTCGATTGACGCTCCAGTGTCGAGTGAAAGCGCGGCAAGCTTCTCTTGAGCAGCGGAGAGAAACTGATTGTCTTTACCTTCGCTTTGAATGTCTCCGCCCAGGGCACTTCCCACAAACGGAGCCGGAGTCGAAAGAACACTGGCTTGCAATGAGTTTTGGAGCTCCGTCAGATATCCCGCCTCAAAACCTTCGTCGATCACACCCAAATCTGCGGCCAGAAGCTCTCGTTTATCGAGTTTTTGGAGTTTCATCGAGCGGCGAGAGTGCCGTCTTTTTTGCGTGCGATTGCGTTGACGAGCCTGAGGAGTATTGGAGGAGCGAAGGAAAAGAGGCAGCATGAGTGACCTATTTGATTGGAGTTCGCACAAATGGGACACGTTTTTCGGGAAGATTGATCCCCGCTCGAGGTGCCCATTGTGTTACCCGCGCGGCCGAGTCAGCTGCCCGCAACAAAATTGGGAAATTGATGAGCCACCAGTGCCATCTCCAGGGACCTCTGTTTCACGGCAGCCAACGTGGTCGTGAAAATGGCACGCTGCGGAAGAGACCGCGCATCGCAGGCGGCCAAGTGGCTCGCGGGCGGGTCAGGATCGGTGGTTGTTGATGTCGCAGACTTGGTTCCGTGATTGACCGCATCAGCAAGAAGCCGGGCGTTCGATGGCCGAATGCTGCACGCTTGTCGAGCCGTGTACTTGGCTAGTCGCGATCATTCGTCCGTCAGTTCAGGGATGACCTCGTCTGCATCTTCTTCCGTGCCGAAACGAGTTGCGCCCTCTTCACCACCTGTGAACAATCGTTGAAGCCAACGGACCGTTTTGGGCGGTTGAAATGCGGGAGTCGTTTGCTGTTGTCTTGGGGGCGGGCGTCGACCGTACATTCCGTCGGGGGCAAATAGCGACGGGTCGATGACGGTTTCCTCATTTCCGCTCATCGGGTTGAAATACACCGTTCCCCGTGTGTTCGCGGAATTCATGGCCGCCTGCATCGCCATTTGCTGCTCATACTCTTCGGCGTCAACAATCCGACGGCGATTCATGAGTGTGGACCAAACTCCAGGGTCCATCTCGCTACCACTCATGTCCAACATCAAAGAAGGACGCGCCCTCATCAGGCCGAGTAGTTTCTGTGAATCGAATTCAGCATCGCGAATAACAAGCAGTTGAAGATTCAACTTTGACAACGCGTCGAGCGCTGCGTCACTCACTTTGGTCCCCGAAAGATCGATCTTGCGCAGCTCACCGTGCGATACCAGTTTCTTGAGGGTTTCGTCATCGATCCCAACATCAACAAGTGAAAGCGTTCTTAACTTTGTTTTGTTGGCTAAGACCGGTCCAAGGTCGCCGGGCGCAATATTGCATCCATCCAGCCGCAACGTGCTTAGGAATTCTGATTTCGAGAGCACCGCCAGGCCGGCGCCCGTTATTTTGGTGTGGCTGAAATCGGCGGTGGTGAGCAAGGGGAGCGTATTCCATGCTTGGAGCACCGAATCGGTGACGTTGCAGCCGGGAAGGTGCAGGTTTGCGACCGATTGGACCGGAAGACTCTTGAGTGACTCCTCATTCGCCCCAGCGTAGGCCAATGTGATCTTGTTCAGGTTTTTGCACGCTGCTAGCGCCGTAACCACTTGTCCATTGACGGAATCGCCACCGGCGGCGAAGTACTGCAAGTCCCGAAGTCCCTGCAGCGTGACCTTCGGAGGTAGTGGCGACATAAACGAAAGGCCCGTCAGCGCAGGTGCGTTACGAATCTGAACTTCACCTGCGACCCATCCGAAATCAAAACGTTCTTGCAGACGAGGCATGTCGGTGATGAACACATTCTGATACCCAAATTGAGTGCGGTCCATTTCCAGTCTTCGTAGCTGTTTTCGATCCCGCAATTCGAGATCGGCTTCGCCGACGTTTGAAAAGAAGACCTGGTTTTCTTCCACGTACCCCAGTTCTCTGCAATCAAGGGTTTGGAGCGAGGGGAATGCGTCCAGCAGTCGTTTTACATCGCTCATCGAACCCGGGTTTCCGCTCACTCTCAGGTTGACCAGTCGGTCCATTCCTTTGAGGGTGGTCCATTGTTTGACGCTTGTGCCTGAGTCACCTAGCAAGAGTGTCGTGACATGCTTGTTTTGACTAAGAGGGCTGAGGTCGACATCGCCGAGTGGCACCGAGTCTAGGTCAAGAAGTTTCGCGGTCGTCTGGCTGACACCGTCGATCATCGTCTTAGCCACTTCCGGATCGAGCGGGAGGTAATCTGCACCCGTAGACGTGTTTCGAAAGACGCCGATCAGCAGCGATTCCAATGCCGGTGTCTCCTGGACGTGGAAACTGTCCATATCGACCACGTAAATCACAAGTTCCTTCAGTTTTTGAAGGTTTTCGACATTGATAGATCGCACCCAGAGCTGTCCCGGGATGGAGCCGCCCTGGGGAAGTCTGGATTGGAAATTCTCTTTGAGCAGTTCGATTTCGGATAGCTCGGGAAGCCGATTCAGCGTGAGATCGAAGCACTGGAATTGATCGAGTTGCAGTCTCCTCAACTTGGGTAAATTGCGGAGTTGAACACCGACGGGCGCCGGATTTGCCGTTGTGTCTAATTCGTTGACACTCAGTTCGACGAGCGAGGGCCAACCATCGATGGCGATGCTATCCGATCCGCTTATCGGGTGCGGTAGTTTGAGGACCTCGATGGAATCAGCCCAGGGTGGGCGACCGAGTTCGGAGAGACGCACATCAGAGTGCATCAGATTCAGCCGTCGCAACGATTTAAATTGTTCAATCTCCGTCAACACCTGGGCGGTCACATTGGTGCGCATGAGATTGAGCGTCTCGAGTCGGGGATGCGCACCGAGAGCTTCAATGGTGGGCTGGTCAAGCGTTCGTCCGGCGATGCGGAGATCCGTCAAATGAAGCTGCTGCTTGAGCGCTTGGAGCTTCGCCAGATCGTAGTCGCCACCACCCAGACGAAGCGTGGTGATCGTTCGGTATTCCAACATGCGCTCCAAATCCGCGTCCTTGGGATTCTCCAGCCGAATGCCGCGAATGGCGACTAGCTGTTTGGTCACGGCATTGGGCAAGATGGGCTTGAGCAGCTTTGGAATCCATGCCGAGCGTCGAACGCCACCCACCCGGCCTCCAAGCTTGTTCGCATATTGTTTGTCAGCTTTGGTTTGTGCGTCCTGGTATTGCCACCATCCAAAGAGTCCGGCAACCACGAATGTGAGGAGTAACAAGTCCGCGATGGTTACATTTTTGCGGGCTCCGATCGGGCGGTAGCTCTTGCGGTGCAGGTAGTACAGGAACGCCGCGATGACGAAACCGCAGGTCAACACGTTCAGCAGTACCGCCATCCATGAGAAAGCACTCGTGCTTGGCAGATTCTCGGTTGCCTCGTACCAGATGCCGTATCGAAACGGCGCTCCCGCCATCATTGGTAGATCGGTACCGACAAAGTTGAAATCAACGGTCGATTGGGTCACGCCGCCACTCGAATTCGTCTCGACGTATTGCAGCGGCAGATTGATGCAGACGGCGATCGCGAGGAAAACGCAACCAACGATCACCGTCGAACGTCGTAGCGGTCGACGCGTTGTCTTCGCTGGTGATTGCTGTTCGTCAGAGGGTTCCACGATTTCAATTTCGGACGACGAAGCGTCGTCGGTTTGAGCTTCGGCCATCAGTTTTTCTTGCAGTGGTCTCGTGGGGACTCGTTTTGACGCTATTGTGCCACCCCTCCGGCCGAGGGGCAAGTTTTGGATCGGCCATTTCGTTCACTCTTCCTCTGCGCCGACTTGTGCCGCACCGAACGGAAGAAAAGTGAACGATTCGATTGAACCGTCGGAGGACTTCGACGACTTACCATCGGTGCAACGATGAGAAACGCAGATCAAATCTTCGACGAGTGGCTGGTGTTGCGATGCCAAGGAGGCGACTCCGAGGCATTGACGATGCTCGTGGAACGTTGGCAGCCGAGACTGCTCGCGTTCGCAATCCGGTTGCTCGGGGAACGCGATTTGGCGGAGGACGCCGTGCAAACGTCTTGGGTCGTCGTGGTGAAGCGAATTCGCTCATTAAACGACCCCAAGTCGATTCGACCTTGGTTGTTTCGTATCGTTGCCAACAAGTGCATGGACATCATTCGGAGGCGTGCAAAACGCCGTCAGGCGGAAGCCGCCGAACGAGCCGATGACATTCCGGATCCCGACATGGAGAAGAAACAAAACGCAACGGCACAAGCAGAAAACGCTGCACATGTCAGACGAGCCATGGAGCGACTCGATCAAACGCATCGGGAAGTGCTGCGGATGCACTACTTGGAAAACATGTCGGTGGAAGCGATCGCGAAGCGACTTGCCATCCCGCCGGGAACGGTGAAGTCTCGCCTGTTTCACGCGAGACAGAAAATCAAACAGTCTCTTTCAGGAGAAAACGATGAATGATTTAGAGGATCAGATTCGGGCGGCATTGGCGGTGGAAGATGCCGAAGTGCTTTCGAAGTACGAAGGTGACACGTCCTTGGCATCGATGCTGATACAGCTCTATCAAGGGCGACGTTGGTGGGTCAACGCGAGCGCGACGGTTGTCACGTTCGCGGTCTTCGGTGTGCAGATTTGGTGTGGTTTTAAATTCTTCGGCGCAGAAACGATGAAGGAGCTTATCGGTTGGGCTACCGGTTTCCTAACACTCTGCCTGTGGCTCGTGATGATGAAGCTCTGGTTCTGGCTTGAGATGCTTCGTAACTCCGTGACCCGCGAGGTCAAGCGACTCGAGTTGCAAGTCGCGTTGCTGAATCAGCCAGGCGACGAGTGATGATTTCTTCTTCGCCCGCTGAGCAGGGATGCTGAAATGGCAGTCGCCACAGACTTGGCACTGTCCCGTAAATGGTGAGCGGCAGGGCGTTAGCCGCCGGTTTCCCCAGGAAAACCCGCGGCGAGCGCCCTGCGACATTGAAGGGGCAGTGCCTAGTCGGCGCGGAAGAAGCCGATCGTCGATTGGAAGAGTCGATCTTGACGTTCGTCCGATGCCGAAGTCGCCGTCGCTTGGAGTTCAAGTTCACTCAGATTCGCGTTGCAAAACGTGCAACCGAGTACGCGAACATGGAAATCGACATAGTCTTCCCATTCGCTCGGTAGGATACCCAATGAAAACTTGCCGAGCGTGCTTCGCTTGGGACAACTGGGACGCTGTGACTCCCAGGCTTCGGTGAGCAGGTGGCTCACAAGTTCGACATCGCTGACGTCCGGCATCGTCTGTTGGACGTCGTCGGCCAGTCGTCGAATCAATCGTCGTTTGACGACCGCAATTTCGTTTTCACTGATGCCGATCGCTTGGGCGAGTTCCTTGTTTTTGCGGCCCGCGTAGAAGAGGCCTTCGGCAATTTTGAGATCACGAAAGAGCGCTCCCGATTGAAGCCGCTCGGCGAGCGAACGCAGTGCGACGACAAGCGTCTTGAAAACGGCGTTTTGTTGTTCGACGCTGTGCAGTCGCTCGGTCGCGTTCTCGGAGGAGTCGGCGGTTTCCAGGACCGCATTGGATTCCGTCGGCGTGGAGAACTGGCAGACGGGGACCTCGCGACTTTTTCCCTGTCGTCGATAGTGGTCGACAATTCGTCGCCGCAGAATTTGAAAGAGAAACGACTCCAGTTCACACTCTGATTGGTAGCTCGCTAGGGAACTAAGAAAGCCCACGAACGTCTCTTGCACAAGGTCTTCGGCACTGGAAGATTGGCCGACTTGCCTTTCGGCGAACGCAACCAGTCTGCCCTGGAACCGCGAAACGAACTGTCGCCATCCGTCTTGGTCGCCCTGCCGAATCAAGGAGAGCAGGTGTTCGTCCGCCTCATTCATGTGCGATAAGATCGTCCCATATGCGGTTCAACGTATTGCGGGGTGTGAAAACAACAAGAGCGTCGAGAAAAACAGGATCCCTGCAAAACCCATTGCAAACCAACGCCCTCGATAATAGCCCTCGGTAATCCAATTCAATAGCGTGCAGAGCATGACCACGAGTGACGCGACGATGCCGAGCGATGTTACGAGCCAGATCAAACGAGGGTCCTCGGAAACAACACCATTTGGCGGCACAGGTCTCATTGCCATCGACCGAGCATCTCGCAGTGCTTTTTCCGTGATTTCGAGGAGCACGGCTTCTCGCCAAACTACCCCGTAGGGTCGTTCAAGCTTTTGTGCGAACCGATCCACCACGTTGGGTTCTGTCGCAAGGTAATAGCTCAATGCGTCGTAATCCGGTTTTGCCTTGTTCTGGATGTCTTGCATCGCTGAACGCCTGGCTTCGTCTTCGGACGAATGCACACCCTCGGAATACCCAACGAGAAAGCGGCGTCGGGGATAGTTGGTGACGAATCGGTCGAAGGAATGCACCCAGGGCTTCTCGTCAAACTGTTTGGAGACCGTAAGTTTTTCGCCGTCGGGCAGATGCGCCGTGCACCGTAGTGTGCCTTTCTGAATCGTCGTGTCGTTATCCCATTGAGCAACGTGTAAGTAGCCGTCGTGAAAATCCAGCTCGAATTCAAGCGTGAGCGAGTCTGCTTGAATGCCATCGGCTAACTGGATGGACGAATCCGGTATCGCTTCTTGAACCGACTCGACTGCTTGACTCTCGATCGCTTTGGTGGCGTTGCTTTTGAGCCAGACGAACAACGTTTCGATGCTCGCCGCGTCCGCCGATCCTTCATCATTCCACTTTGCGATCAGTTCCTGCAGCAAAGGCCCGATGGCCGTTTCTGCACTTGGGAAGTGCTTGATTACGAAGAGTTCTTCGGTCGTCTCTAGCCATGGAGGATTCCCTGCAGACGGTACGTCCGTCGAGTTCCACGCAGGGACGATTGCAATCGACTCGGGCGAGTCGACCACGGAGGGAGACGGGGTCGTGGGCGGGTTCGTTGCCGGAAAGACCGGCCCCGGCGACTGGGGCGGAGATGCCGGTGGACTCATGGGCGTAGCAACCGCCTCAGGAGGTAATTCGTTATTTGCGTTCACGACGGTCACCTTGCTGACGCGAGCAGACAGCATCACGACCGAGCCAAGGACAAACACCATGAAGACACCGATGGCGACGACCAATGCGCCGGCACCTTTCCACTGCCAGAGCAAAACGCCCGATCCAATCATCACCACAAAAAAGAGGCAGATAAAGATGAGTGCAATAATTGGTATTGCCATCAGACAGTCTCCTTCACGTTCGAATGCGTCTTGACTTGATTCTTTCGGACCGACGGTCGGGACTCCGCGTCGGTCTCGGTCACTGGCGGATTAAGCTCGGGCCGGGAGAGGTCACGCGAAACCAGTTGTGCGACCAAGCTTGCCGACACCGCCATCGCCACCGTGAACAGCACCAAGTCGATCCCTTGGCTGGACAAGACATAGACCACGCCCGCGATCAATCCGATTAGCAAGGTGTAAGCGACCGAGATTCTGCTCTTTCGATCCGTTCGGACTAGCCGTCGCCAATCAAAGAGTGCGATCGATGCGGCGAGCCCCGTGAAAAATCCACCGGTGTGCAAATCCGAAACGCGGTCGTAGGCGTACTCCTCCCACACCCCAAAGCAAATTGCCAGAGGAATGAGCATCGTGACGCGGACGAGAATGCCTGCCACATGACCGTTTCGATTTGAAAAGAACCCGATCAGCGGCGAGATACAAAAGATCGTTCCGACCCACGCGGCCGCGACCAGCGAAACGATGCGGTCAATGTCAAGCAGACGTCCGTTTTCCAATCCGATCGCCGTTGTCAAAAGGGACCCCATGGTGGCCAGCGAGAGAAAGATCCGGGCGATGTATTTTGCGTCGTAGATCGAGGACTCGCTGGTGTCTGTGGCAGCAGGCTTCGTGTCTCGCAACGCCACCGGCGACGTGAGCGTTTCAGTGAGCGCGGCCGACTCGATTGCGGCGTGCCGCTCAGCATCGCGCGGACGCTTTCCGACGAGAGAAAGGCTGGCGGGAATGGAGTCCTCAAGAGGAACGTCGTTGCCGTTGTTCAAGGCATCGTGCAGTTCCTTTGCGGTTTGGTATCGCTGATTCGGATCGCGATGCATCGCCTTTGCGATCACGCCCGCAAAAGGCTCGGGGATATCGCTCAAGTCCGGTTCGCCGTTGAGATGCTTCATCAACACCTCACCGACACTTTCACCGGTGAACGGAGGCGCGCCCTTGAGCATCTCGTAAAGCATGATGCCGAGTGCGTAGATGTCGACCGTCTTATCGTAGCGGCCCATGCTGATTTCGGGCGCCATGTAGTGCACGCTGCCGACGGTCATCGTGTGCCCGCTGCGGTGCGAGTGGGTGATCGCTTTGCTCAAGCTGTAATCACCGACTTTCACCATTCCGTCTTCGAAAAAGACGTTGTGTGGTTTTAGGTCACGATGCACCACACCCGCCTCGTGCAGGTAGCCGACACCGCGTGTCAGCTCGCGTATGAAGTACAACGCTTTTTCAGGGCCGAGTCCTTCCGGTGATTCGTCCAGCAACTCTCGGAGCGAAGGACCCGAGACGTATTCCATGATCACCCATGGTGTCCCGTCATTTCCGCGTTTGACGTCGAAGATCATCACCAGGTGAGGTGACTTCAGGTTCATGCAGTGGCCGATGCCACGCAGCTCGACGTCTTCGAAATTCTGGACCGCCTTAAGGGCGACTTCGCGACCGGCGTCGCTGACGGCAAAGTAGACTTCGCCGAATCCGCCACGACCGATGGCGTACTGGATGGTATAGCCCTCCAGCGGACGGTCACCTTGTTCGTAGTGATAGTTTGGCATGGACCGATCCTAGCACAAGGTGAGTGGGCGAAGTGAGAAGCGGTTGCCGTTGATGAGCAACGATTGACCGAGTAAGAGACGTTGGTTCTCTCGGACCTGGCTTCCTGTTTGTTTGATCGCGAATCCATCCCGATCACGGAACAGTATTAATGGTGTGTTCAAGTCTGGAACCGCAATGTGTCCGCCCGAGGAAGCCATGACGAGCGAGTCGGAAAGCAACGCGACGTATCGGATATCACGGCGCGGTAGCGCCGCACCTGACAGTTGCAACACGGCGGAACCACTCGCGGGAACGGGGCGTCGAAATTTGATCCGGCCTCGACGCCCGAACTGAATGGTCTCGTCAGCCGCGAGTAAACGGCGCCGGGTTGCTTGATCGTTTACGAGGAACTCTGACTCGGATTGAACGAAGTAGTCTTCGCCGCTTCGGCGGATTTCGAGCGGATCATTCGGCCCGTCGGTACGCAGTGGCAGGTCGTACATCGCTGATCGCGAGACCGATCCGATGGTGACAGTGTCTTTCGTCAATAACAGGATTCCACCGAGCCCGTCGACCTGAAGAATCAGCGACGGTTCCGTGCTCTGAGGCTGGACTGCATGCGGTTGCACACCACGGGGCAGCGCGGTGACGCGACAGGCATCGCCGACGGGCGCCGGCCTCAAGGCTGCCTTTACGCTTTGTGTTTGCGTCATCAAGCCGAGCGGACCCGATTGGATTTCGCGTTGGAAGCGAAGGGTCTCCGCAACGGATTGTCTCGTTTCCTCAAGCCAAGGGAGAGTGGGGTGCATCTGCGCGAGAAGTCCGAGTTCGCGATCCATGTCCTCCCAGCGGCCTTGGTCGAACGCTCGTTTAGCAAGCCGACAACGTTCGTGTGTTTGGGAAAGCTCTGTGATTTCCGATCGACGTTCTTCCAACCCCGTCGTCGCTTCGAGGAACGAGCCCACGAGGTCGATTCGGCCTGCCTTCAAGTCCTCCATTGCCTTTTCAAGCAAAGGTTTTAGCGCGGCGCTTAAATGCTCTCCGATTTTCGGATGATCGAGCCACTCCACGCGAAGTGTTCGGGCGATCCGAACGACCTCGTTTTGCTCGTTCCGCGCGAGCGCCCGTTCCATTTTGGTGACGGCATCATCAAGAATCATACGTTGATGATCCAGAGTTTCCGCAAGAGCGTCTGGCTCACTCGTCCGCGGCAACAGCTGACCGGCGAGTGTGAAGTCGCTCGCTCGGATCCGATTTTTTACTGATTGCTGCAGTGCATCCTCGCGTCGTCGTTGAATCGAGCTTTCGTCGATGGCATCCACGATTCGCTCTCGCAAGTCCGCCAGATCCGGCTTCCGTCCGGCCAGCTCGATTGCCTTTTGGACATCGCTCTCGGCATCTTGCAATCGCCCATCCGCAAGGTGCTCACCGGCACGTTGCCCCAGTGCACCCGCGAGTTGATCGATCAGCTTTTGACCGTCGTGGCGGGAGCGTTGGGGAGACTGCATCATCCGGTCAAAGGCTTCATCCAAGCGACCGCCTTTGATCGCCGTTTCGATACGCTTGAGATCGAGTTGAAACACGGGATCACAACCAGTGCGGGGAAGAGAAAACTCGGACGATGACTGTACGGCAAAGATGCTGACGGAGCGACTTTTAGAATGCGTCCTCGCCGCCGACGATGTCGCTGGACACCATCGTATTTGCTTCCGGCTCGGAGCCAAAGTATTCGTCATACTCCATCAGGACTTGAGCCTCGCTCGGTGCATCGACGGGCACTGTGACTTCGAAGAGATTGTTTTCGTGCTCGAGCACGCGGTGCGCGACATTCAGGCGTGTCTCGATATCTGCGAGCAACCGATCGGCTTCGGAGAGACCGCTCGAGTCGACTTGCAGACCGGATTCAATTCTTGCCGATTGAACCATGCGAGCTTGGGCGGCGAGTGCTTCGACCTTTTGCTCCAGCTCCACTTTACGATGCCGCATCGATTCTAACGACGCCAAAGCGGCGTTCAGCGACTCATTTCGGTTATCAAGGAGCGCTTGCTTGCTCTCGAGGGTGATTTGTCCTTGTTTGTATCGATCGAAACGCCGAGCGAGTTGCTCCGTCAATTGAGCCCGTGTCCAGTCTCGACCACCCGATCGGTAGCTCACTTGCTGAACCCGCATTTTGTCTCGCAGAGACGAAAGCGTCGCGAACTCTCCCTTGAGCCGAGAGTCGGATTCATTAATCTCCGCTTCAAGCGCCGCGATCGCGACTTCCTCCTCGGCGATCGCTCGGACCTGGGCCTGCAACTCTGGCAAGATCGCTTTGATCAGGTCCCTCGCCCGTCGTAGCTCAAATTCGACGGGAACCGTCTCTTTCACCGATTCACTCACCGAGTTGGCGGACGAAATCACGTAGCTCGGAAAAGCGCGTCCGAAAACGAAAAAGCCGCCGATACCGACCACCAGCAGTGTTGCGATGGCATATTTTGCGAAACGGAGCATGTTCTAGAACCTTCGAAATCGTGGGAAATCGCGAAAAAGACCGCGAATCTGCACGTCGCCGCGATCAACACAGGCGTAGTCGCAGGGGCCCGTAAAATGTGATCGACATTTTCTGAAAAAGGTTTCGAGAACTCGCTTAGACCGCTTTTCCCAGAATCATGAGGAATCCCAACCCGGCTTGCATGAGGGAAAGCAGCGAAAGGATGAGCAGGCCCCCGAGTTGTCCGCGGCGCGGCCACGAAGCCATCCACAGCGAGGAGCCGGTCCAAATCCCCAACCAAATGGCGATCACGAGTCCGCCTAAAACAAGCTCGCTGGCGGTGACGGCGTAGATCGGTATCAACACGATCATGATGAACGAGCCGAAGAGGAGCAGTGCCTCCGACGGGGCGTCAAACATCGTATAGCTCACGGCGACGCCCAGCACCGGCCAGAGGGTCATGCCAAGGAGAGACATGCCGAGCAGAGATGGCACTGTCCAGGCAGGCCGGTCGGTCCAGGCGAACTGCTCTTCCGTTTTACCCAAAGTCTCCATGCGAACAGCTCCTGCAGACGACAGCGTGAGGGAGCTGGGAAGTGTGACGAATCCGTCGTGCCATCGCAATTCGACCCGACGGAAATGCACTCGTCGGCACGACGACTCGGTGAAGTTAGTTACGCCTTGTCGACGCTTTCAGCCGCTTGAGAAGCTGGTATTCGGGTTGTCGGTACTCCGATTTGACGCTGACGGTTTCGTCAAAGTGGAGATATTTCGCCTGCTTCGCATCGTAACGTGGCCACGTCGGTAGATCCGTTTCGTTTGGAGTCCCACTCGTTGCGAACGAGCGCCAGTACGCCGACATCTTGCTGGACAATGCACGGTCGGTTGCCCCGAACAGCCGCGGGTTCTGCGCATCGAGGTTCTCAAAGACGTAGCCGATTTCCAGTGCGTGAAACGCGCCAAGCCCCGCGCGTGCCGCGAACGGTGGTGTCCTTCCAAAGACATAGAAATACACCGGCGCCCCATGGCCGGAAACGTAGTCCGCAAACTCACGACCCGGCTGCAAAAACATGGAATCGGACATTAGTTGCTTGAAAGATTGGGTCGCTTCCTTGCCCGAGTTGCCTGGGTATTGCGAGAAGACGTCCTCGACCGAGCCGGGGAAGTGGTCTCCAAGCATCCGCCGGTAACCAGCGGGGAAAAAGAATCGAATCTTTTGCGTAAACAAAGTGCTTTCGTCGGTGTTCATTCCGATCATCAACGGAACTTGATTGAAGTCACCCTTCGCGAGCAAGACATGGGGCTCCTCCGGCAAAACGTAACCGTCAATCAGTACGCCGAGCGCTCGGGGATTTTTTCGAGGGTTCGGAATTCCGCCGCCCGACTGCGAACGCAGCAATTGTGCACTCGTAAGCGATCGCAGGCGTGAAAGGCTGTGCGACGAATCGCCGAGCCAGTCTTCGACGAGCAACTCGCCAGCTTCATGCCCGGACGAGGCTTCACCCGACTTCCTATCCAAGAAGCGTCGGCTCATCAACGTCGTTCCGCTTTGTGCGATGACGCGATGAAACAGTCCCTTCGCAAGCGGCGAAAGCATGAGAACCGTGCAATCGACTCCGCCAGCCGATTCGCCAAAGATCGTCACGTTGTTTGGGTCGCCGCCGAACTGTTGGATGTTTTGTTGAACCCACTTGAGTGCCTGAATTTGGTCGAGAATTCCGTAGTTGCCGCTCGTGCCGCTGGCTGATTCCTCGCTCAACAGTGGATGCGCAAAGAAACCAAACCTTCCGAGCCGATAGTTGATGGTCACCAGTACAACGCCATTCTGCGCCAGGTTTGCCCCGTCGTAAGTCGGTTGATGCCCACTGCCGGAAACGTTGCCGCCGCCATGGATCCAAACCATCACAGGGAGTCGCTTTCCTTTGTCCAGCGACGGTGTCCACACATTGAGATAAAGACAGTCCTCGCTCATTTTGAGTTGGGTCTGTCCAGTCTTGTAGAGGCTGTTCGGGATCTGGGGGCATGCAGCGCCGAACTCGTTGCATTGTCGTGAGCCGTCCCAGGGCTCGACCGGCTGCGGTGGCATCCATCGCAGCTCTTTCACTGGCGGCGAAGCGTATGGAATACCCTTGAAGACTTGCACCCCATTCTCAACGACGCCTTTGATGATCCCGTCGTGAGTCGAGATGGGTGCGGTCTCATCAGCATTCGCGGTAGCGGCGATGAAAATCGTGAGAGCGGCGAGATGAAGGTGGGAGGCGAGGTATGGCGGCATGAGGGACTCGATGGAAAGTGGGACGCTGGCGATTCGACCTTCACTGGGAATTGTCCGCATCCAAGCACAATTAGACATTGATTCCTAAAAAACATGTGCGGAACGAATTGTCGGTCAGGATGGCTTCCGTGCCTTCGGTTCGACTCAGCGGACGGCAACGCCAAAGGCGTTAAACTACAAAGCCCGGCGTCGCACCGCGCACGCCGGGCTGTTCAATGAGCGAAGCTTGAACCCCAATGGGGTTCCACCCGACCAATGCCGCAATCACTCGTCCAGGTTTACGTTCACATTATTTTTTCAACTAAACAGCGCGCACCATACTTGAGTGATCCAGCCGGACGCGCCAGGTTGCATGCGTATCTTTCCGGAGCTTGCAAAGGTCAGGGCTGTCCGTCGCTGCAGGTTGGCGGGGTGGAGGATCACGTGCACTTGTTGGTTCGACTCGCAAAGACAATCGATGTGGCAACATTGATCCGCGAGTTGAAGAAAGAGTCGTCAAAGTGGGTGAAAGCGGAATTGCGGATCCATGGTTTCAGCTGGCAAACCGGATATGGCGCGTTCTCCATTAGTCCCTCTCACGTCGAATCGGTCGTTGAGTACATTCGGAGACAGGAATTGCATCATCGAGAGTGCTCGTTCCACGACGAGTTCAGACGAATCTGTGGAAAATACAATGTGCCAATCGATGAACGGTATGTGTGGGATTAGAGGATGTGTTTTGTGCAGTGCTGTCGAACCCCTTTGGGGTTTGACAGCGTGAATAGTCGGCTACCCAGCGTTCGCAATGCGACGCTGGGCTACGGAATCCAACGCCGTTGGCGTAGCGACGATTCCCCGTCTTTTCTGGTCCCTGTCGTGTATTGCAAAGTTTGTTCGACGCTGGAGTGACTACGATACCTAGGCCGTCGTAAGACCTGGGATCCCGACACCAGTGCTGCTTCCGAACGCGTCGGTTTCAATGCCCATCTGCTGCGCGAAGTCGACGAAGAGATTCGCCAGCGGCGGAGGATTCTTTGGGTCGTGGGCAATGTGTTGACCGTGGCGATAACGTCCTCCGGCCACGATGAGTGGCAGGTTGTGCCAATCGTGCGCACTGGCATTTCCGAGGTTCGAGCCGAACAACACCGTCGTGTTGTCGAGCAGTGTCCCCTGCCCTTCCCTCACCTGCTTCATCTTCGCGAGGAAGTCGGCAAAGGCTTCGAATTCAGCGGCTTCGATCAGCTTTAGCTCTTCGATTTTGCTGGGGTCTTTCCCGTGATGAGACAAACCGTGCCAATCGCTGCTAACGCCCTGCACGACCGGTACGGCATTCATTCCGCTGAGTTGGAATGTGATCGTTCGCGTGCTATCGGTCTGCAACGCCAGGACGATCATGTCGTACATCAGTTTCTGCTTGGAGATCGCATCGTTGCGGTCTTGAACGTCCTTCGGCTGTTTCGCATCCACCGACGGCTTTGGTTTGGTGACCCAGCCTTCAGATTGCTGAAGACGAGACTCCAAGTCTCGAACCGCGGTGAGGTACTCTTCCATCTTCTCACGGTCTGCCGTGCCCAACCTTCGGTCAAGCTCGTTCGCGCGGCCGCCGATCGTGTCGAGGATGCTGCGGCCCCGCTTGAGTTGCCGCAACTCGGATTGCACTTCCTTTTCGGAACCTTGAAGAAACAGCTGCTGGAAGAGCTTTGAGGGAGACGTTTGGCCCGGGATTTCGATTCCGTTGGAAGTCCACGAGAGGCTTCGACCACTCGTCGACAACGCCAGAAACGGAAAACGGGTTTGGGGGCCGATTTGTTGCGCGATGAGTTGGTCCAGCGAGACTGTGTTTCGGAATCCAGCCAGTCCAGGGCGCTGCGCCGATGTCAGCCAAGTGAGTTCGGAGGCGTGGCCATTGTTGCCTTGCTGTTCGGGATGACAAAGGCCTGATAGCACGCTGTAGTCGCCGCGATGCGCCGCCAGTAATCGCAAGTACTCGGTGTCTTCGTAATCGGCTCCGGACTCTTCGGGGAACAGAAAGGGTGTGTGAAATCCCAGCGTTGCACACATCGCGACGAAGCGTTTCGGCGGATGCGGAGATCCCGCGGCCGTGCGATCCGGCATAGCGGCCTGTCCGACTGACGGACCCATGACTTCCAGAAAGGGAAGTCCGAGGGCGGCGGCACATGTCCCTCGCAAAACGTGGCGTCGGGAGAGTCGTTTCGATGGAATCAACATGAGCGGAGGATGTCGGAGAAGCGGTGCCGTGTGGTTGGAAAGCCAATCTAACGAGTTTGAAAGATCGGACTCGCGACGACGAGTTGAATCATGTCGGCGAGTCGGTGGTCGGACGTCTCGGATTTTGCAACAAGCCGTTCGATCTCCTGACGGTCCGAGAATCCCATCTCGCGCCCCGTTGCGAATGTCAGGAGCTTGGTAAGGAACGCCTTTGCGATCTGACGTTCGCGCTGCATCAGAAGGTCTCGGAACTGTTCAAACCCGTCAAATTGATTCCCGCCAATCAACTCACCTGAGGCGTCGACTGGAGGCCCGATTCGGTAGCGGACCTTTCGGCCTTGCGCCAGGCGGGTGACCTTTTGACCTTCGCCAAGGCTACGGAAATTCTCTCGCCAACCCCCGATGGGGTTAAAGCATTCGAGCGCAAAACCCGGCGGGTCGATCGTTTGGTGACACGCTCGGCAACTCTCGACGTCGCGATGCTTGTCAAGCAACTCGCGCAACGTCGAGGCGCCACGAATGTCCGGTTCAACCCCCGGGACTCCCGGAGGTGGCGGTGAGGGATGCACACCAAGGATGCGTTCGGTCACGTACACACCGCGAACAACGGGAGACGTGTTCGTTCCGTTGGCGGACACTTTTAAAACGCTTGCCATCGACAATACGCCGCCACGGACACTTTCGTGTGGAAGCTGCACGGGGCGAACATCAGGGTGATCGACGCCCTCGATCCCGTAGTGCATCGCCAAGCGATTGTTCAGCATCGCAAAGTCACTGCGAATGATGTTTCTTAGTGGAAGATTGTTGTCGATCAGGTGTTTGAGGAAGGAACGTGTTTCCTGCAGAGAAGACTGCTGCAGAAACTGATCAAATTCGGGATACAGGTTTCGATCAGGGCTCGTGAATTCAATGTCTCTTAAGTTCAACCAAGCATCGCTAAAGTCCGATACGAAGCGTTCCAAACGTTCGTCGGCCAGAAGTCGGTTGACGTGTTTTTGAAGCAACGCGGTACCACGGAGCTGACCCGTATTTGCGTCTCCGGATAGTTCTTCGTCGGCCGACGTCCGTGTTAGGAAATACGCCAGTCGCGTCGCCAGGGCGTGATCGTCGAGCTTTCCCGAGGGTTCACGCAGGAACAAGAAATCGGGCGAGCAAAAAATTGCCGCGACAGCGGTTCGGTACGCTTCTTCGGTTGTTGCTCCCGCCTCATGCTCGTCATCAAACAACTTCTCGTAACGACCGATTTCATCTTTTCGGACGGTGCGGCGAAAGGCAGCCGAAGCGACGCGTTGCAATCCGGCCGTGACTTCCGAATGGTTTTCGCTGAGCGTGATTTTGAATCGCGGGACGTACCACGACTTGGTCTTCTGATTAGGGTTGGACGGCTCGATCTCGGTGCGTTCAATGCCATCGAAAAGTAAGCGATGTCCGCGTGAGGGGAATTGCTCCCGCAGTGGACCTTCCAGTTCAACTTCGGAAATCGCGAGACCCGGGCCCGGATACTTTTCGACGCCGACTTTCTTGAAGAGATATTCCGTGTCGTGCAGATTCCACGGCGTGATTTCGACCATGTAACGGTCTTCCATCCAAGCGACGACCTCCACCGATTGAGGTTCGCCGGGTTGGAACTGATGCCAAGAAAACACAGGCCGCTCGGCACCGCGGGCAAACGTGGTGCCGCCGATCGAAAACGTGATCGGCGCGTCGGATTGATGAGCGTATCCGGTCACCTTGATGCGGTAGTAGCCTGGCTTGCGGGTGTTGGCGGTCCGCAGCATTCCTGTCGGATAGCCAATCGTTCGGTAGAAAACGACCGCTCCGTCGTCGAGCTGTTTCCAGCTCTTTCCAAGGTGCGTTTTGGCTTCGCGCGTTTCCGCGTAGTTGGTCACGATCTTGGTCGGCGCGGGGGCTTCGACGGTCTTTGCGATCGCCGCATCCATGACGAGATCGATCGCATTCATGTATTGCTGCAACTGCACCATGCTGATGTGCAATGTTTCTCCGACATTGTCGAACTCGTGAGACCGACCGTCCTCGGGTAGTCGTTTCTCCAGCTTCAGATTGGTTCCGAACAGATCATTGACGGTGTTTTGATATTCTCGGCGGTTGAGACGCCGAAGCACGGTGCCTTTTGAGGCAGCATGCGTTTGCCAAAGTGGGCTACCGAGGCGTTTGATGAAGGAGCGTTTCACGGCGTCCGTCGGTTGCTCGGAGTCCTCCGGCGGCATCTCACCCGACTCGACGCGGTCGAAGACGCGCTCCCACTGAGCGAAGTTCGCTTCGTCGGTTAAATCATGAGACAGCTTGGACGCATCAAACCCACCTTCGGCCGCACCATCCAAATGACAGTCGGCACAGTACTGGCTCACAAACGGAGCCGTCGCTTTGAGAAGCGAGTCCTCGGCAGGCAACGAATGACTCGACGCAATACCGATGAATACCACGAGCAATAGCCGGCGTGCGAATCGCGAGGAGCGACGAATGGCATGATTCACGGGTTGTTGGGCGAAGCTCATGGAAAACGTTGGAATGGCCACAAGATACGGCAGGTCAAATGCCCAACAGTTTAACCAAACCGTTGGAGTGAAAAGGAAAACGAATCGTAGAGGTGGCTCCTGCCCGCAAAACCATCTACTCTTCCTAGGTCAGCCCGCGCAGACGCCACTTCAAGACGAACTGTGGGTCAAGTCGAGGGCTCATCCCTCGAGTCACTGAAGTTTGTGATGATGCATCGAGTTTGCTGTTTATTGCTCGCTGGCTTGGCACTTTCATCTTCCCAAGGGGCGGAACCAGACAAGAAGCCGAATTCGAGGCGGGCGGAGAAGCTTCGTTCATTGGTGCGGTTCTTGGAGGTAGAAGTTGAGACGGCGAAAAGGCTTCGTGAACGGCAGGCAGAGTCCGTGGCGGAGGTGGATCGTCTGACCGCGGCGTTGGCCAAGACTCGCCATGATTTGGCCGTCACGAAAGGCGACCAGGGCGCTGCGATCACGCACTGCCAGCAGTTGATCGACGTTCGAAATCGGCAACTGAACCGACAAGTCGAATTGTACCAGGGAGGTTTCGGTTCCCACGCGGAGTTGGTCGGGGCGATGAGGCGATTGGCAGTCGCACGGTATCAACACGCAACCTTGGAAGGGGATGCTTCGGAAGCGACCGAAATGCTCGGCAAAGTCGAGCGATTCTGCGAAAATGAGTTGAACGCACTATTGGCACTGAAATCGGGTGGGGCTGCCTCTCCGATGGAAGTCAGTCGGGCACGGTATCGAGCGACCATCGCAGCGTATTGTCTCGCGAAGCAGCAAGACAACACATCGTCCATCGGTCCAAAATTGAATCTCGCGGTTTCGCGATGCGAGCAAGATCTGTCGCAAATAGAGAACCTGCATCAGCAGGGTTTTGCCGGCTTGCACGACGTGTACTTCGCCCAAACGCATTGCTTGGAGGCAAAGCTGCTGCGAGCAAGTCTCGAAAAGGACCGGGTTGCGCTCCTTTCGACGCTTGAGGAGCTGGTTCTGAATCATCAGAAGGTCTTGCCAACACTGGGTGATGATCGGAAGGGCAAGGTCCTCCGCGTGTTCATTGAGCACGCGCTGGAGCGAGACCAAAATCGAAGCCGGCAGTTGCAACGCGACGGAGATCTCGAGGATGATTTTTCCGTCTCTGAACTCGACTTTTAATCCCGCCCCCAAAGGCTCCTTCACCGAATGTTGAAAGCAATCACCCTTGCACTGCTGTTGGCGTTTGTTCCGGACCTTGCAGCGAATGATCCTGTTGTCACTCGCAAACTAGTGATCGCTGGAGGTGGGCGGTTGCCCGATGTGATTTATGAGCGATTCCTCGAACTCGCAGGCGATCAGCCCAGGCTGGTTCTGATTCCCACCGCATCGAGCGAAATTGATTCGTTGGGTCTCATCGAGCTGTGGAAGCGTCGCGGCTTTCGTGACGTTCACGTTCTACACACGCGAGATCGCTCACGGGCAAACGAGGCCGCGTTCGTTGCTCCGCTGGACGAGGCGACGGCCGTCTGGTTCGGCGGAGGCTCGCAATCCAAGATCGCGGATGCGTACCGAGGCACGCTGGTTGAAACGGCGCTGATGAAAGTGCTCCGTCGCGGAGGCGTCATCGGCGGGTCGTCGGCGGGAGCCGCCGTCCAAAGTCAAATCATGATCGCCGGAGGAAGGACCGAGCCAGAGCTGACTCTCGGTTTGGGATTCCTTCGGGAATGCATCATCGACCAGCATTTCTTGGAGCGAGATCGCATCCGACGATCAATCGCCGCCGTCAAGGCACATCCAGAAAAGATCGGGATCGGGATCGACGAAGGTACCGCGCTGATTGTCGTCGACGATCAAGCGACGGTTCTCGGTCGTTCGTTCGTGCTTCGCATTGAAATCGGTGATGGGACTGATGTTCGCAGCTATGGCGACGGTGAACGGGTCCCGTTGAGGCTCACTGCGGGAGCCAAACCGCGAAGCGATGCATTACTCCCCGATTAACCAAGATCGATGCTTGGGGTTCCAGCCCGGCAGCGGCAGCCGTTCCCCGCCTCGCATGCTGTTGTCGTGGACCAGGATGCGGTTCTCACCGATGAAATAAGTTTGTGCTTGGTCGACGACGAGGTTGAAGGCTTGCTGCATCCCATCCGACTCGATGCTTTCGATGACGAGTCCGCCGCGAATGCTATGGAGTCGGTCACCAACGTTCAATTCCTTGGCCATCTTCCAGCCTTCGCCCGTGACCCAAACGGGGTGTCCAAGGGTTGCGATAAACTGCTCGCCCCCGACGCTGATTTTGAGAGTTTCGCTCGGATCGCGAACGGTGGTGTACAACACGACGCGGTAGGCCAGCTCGCCTGAAACGGGGTCCTGCGAGAGCACTCGGTCGCCGGGAAGAATTGTTTCAATCGGTAAGGCGCCTGTTTCAGTCCACACGGGGGTTCCCGCAACAAAACACGACGGGTTGGAGGGGTCGAAAAAGATCGGTCGGCGGGTCGCCCGCTCCTGTTGAAAGCAGAGATAACGTTTGTCTTCGTCGCTCTCTTCCAACTCGTTGTACGCATTCCACCAGTTCCACCAACTCCGAGCATCCTGCGGCGGTTGTCCCGTGGATGTCGCAAGGGTCTCAAGAAGGCGTCGGTTAAAGTCCGCGTGACCGGCGGTTGCAATCTTTGCCGAACGGATTGTCTTACCGATTTCGCGTTGCTGCTTTCGAGTTTCGGTCGCGATCGCTTTTTGTTGCTGGTAGCGGGCGCGCTTCCGCCCCAGTTGGATCTTTGTCCTTGAGCTTTTGGGAGCTGCTTTGAGTGGAACCTCGTGAACACGCGATTGTGTCGCGCTCACGACGTTGTTGAAGGTTTCTTTCGTGAAATGAAGTTGGCTGACTACCCCGTCATCGGTCGGTACCACGGTGTAATGATACGAGACCGGTGTTTCAAGTCTGCTCAGCAACGTTGGTACGAAAGCGTACCACGAGCGTTTGCCGAGTTGCTTGGCTGCAGCAGTTCGAAGTTCGGGTTCCCGGGCGTTGACGGCGATTTGAATCAGTGCATCGGTCGCGGTTTGATCCCGTATGTTCGCAATGGTCTTGATAATCTGTTGTTGCGAATGGAGCTCGGCGTCTTCGAATGCTGCGAGGAGTGGTCGTACCGCATCGACCTCATCAAGTAACTCGAGCTTGCTCCAGGCGTCGGTCCATTCGGGTGTCGTTGAGTGTTCGATCTGCTCCATCCACTTCTCGATAAGAGGATTCCATTTCTTTGCGGAATCCCTTTGCCTTCGAAGAATCATTTTATGGTCCTCGATCTGCTCATTTGTCATGAGCGTGCCATTGAAGTCACGAAGCCGTAGTCGCTGACGTGCTTCGGTCGACGTCGGATTGATTCGCAGAACGTTGGCCCAATGAAACTGTTCCTGATCTCGCAGTCCGAATTTGCGGCACCAAAGAGCGAGCGCTGTTTGTCCGTTCGGTTGGCCGGACAACTCTGCCCGCAGAACTCGGTATCGGTCGACCGTCTTCGCGTTGTGAGCGTCCCGCTCGATCTCATCGACTCGCGCCCATCCGTCGTCGACTCTTACAAACCCTGCTTGCCAACGGGCCTCTCGATCGTCGGGGTTTGCACGGATCGCGTCCTCGAGAAGTCGATCGCGTCGCCCCGAGTTACCTCCTAATTCGGCATCCAATGCACGATCGACTAGGGGGGACCGCATCGACGTTTCAGACCGAATCGGCGTCGGTTCATGTGCAATGACCGGCGTGATGCAAGTGACCGTGAAGACAACGAGACAGAACGTGGCGAAAGACTGAAGCATCACTTGCACCCCCGGAGTGAGAACCTGACCTCAGGAAAACCAAGGAATGCACGCGGCGTGCCAAGTTGATCCTGATTGGGAAGTCTCAGTATGGGGCGGTTTTGATCGTGACTGTCCACATGTGCAGCGCGTCAGATTCGCGACGGAGTGTGATCGATGTGGTTGCGTCGAGAGTTGACCGTCGGAGTGTTTGTCTCGGCTTCTGAGTTTGCCTTCTCCGCCTGGAAGTTGAGATTCATCGATCGGCGCGATGCTCGATTCCACAAACGCAAGCCCGTAGATCGCATTGCGGTGCTCGAGTGTCACACTTGGCAATACCCACGTCGAATCGGTATGCGTCGGAGAAGCATTCCTCGCTCGCTACGGTGCCAACGTGAGGTCGACGGAGTTGGGGCACGTCGAGTCTGGTTGCTGTCTTTGACTCAGCCAGCAACGCAGCGACTGGCTCGCGGCAATGCGACCGGCTTGAATGAGTGTTTGTGGTTCACGAAAGTTGAACCAGCCATGACGATTCACGTCAGGACGGATGACGATGTCCGCGTGCTCGGCAGACCGTCGTCGACTCATTCGTTCACCGATCTCGTCCATGCGAATCATGATGTCGACGGCATGATTGAACTTTTCAGTGCGTTCGACCGCACCGGCGACATCGACACCGATCAGCATCTCATCGGCGTACGCTCTCGCGATTTCGACCGGCAAGGAATTCAGTATTCCAAGATCGCAGAGCAGCATCTCGTTCCAGGGGATCGGTGGAAAGACACCGGGGATCGAAGACGACGCAAGAATTGCTTCTCGCAGGGAACCCGATTCCAGTGCGACCGGGATCCCGCTGTGCAATTCGGCTGCGAGAATCGTGATCGGAATCTCAGTGTCTTCGATGCGGATGTCGGGCACCAGGTTTTCGATTGCGAACGCCAAAAAGTCGTTCGACATCACGGAGTTACCTTGCAGCAGCGTTCGAATGCGGCGACCGGTGAGAATCAGTTTGCGGATCCAACTGTACCAATCACCGCTGGTCGAACGCCGCTTTCGGGTCGCCAAGTGGGGTACCGCCGACAGCATTGCCGAGTAACGGCGGTCGAACTCTTCGGACTCAAGGAACTCGATCGCTCGAGCCCGAAGCATGTCCGCGTCGGGCTCGGCTGCGTACATGCCGCCGACCAAGCTGCCCATGCTCACGCCGACGACGTGATCCACTCGCAACTCGGAGGCATCGATCATTTGCAGGACGCCGAGGTGCGCGATACCGCGCGCGCCTCCGCCACCAAGCATCATGGTCGTCCCGGCAGGTCGTGGTACATACAACATGGATTCGCACCCTCCGGTTCACTTCGAGTACGGTTGCATGACGCTGCCCACCATTGCACCGTTGAGTTCGCTCCAGCCGTCGTCGGCGATCGCGCGTCCGAGTTTCGTGACACGACGGAAATCGCGATCACTCGGCGATACGCCGGTGATTTTGCGAGTCAGTTCGTGGCAGGACACGTCTGCGGCAGCGATCGTCACGGAATCGGTTTGACGAAGCGCGTGCATCGCGGTGACCAAGAGGGTAACGGCTGTCTGCACATCGGACGAAAGGTGCGACATGCGACACTGACGGTCGGCCAGCTTCAGTTGATGCGTCCGCATGACCGTACTGATCCGCATGCCGCTCCTCGACAGGAATTTCTGCGCGAATCGGATGTGCTTCCGGAATCGCTTGGCATGTTCAGTAGCGGAGGCGACACGGCTCCAGCGGACCGGCATCACCTGCTTCGCTGCGAACCACGCACCGTAGCTCATCAATGGCTTGCGAAGTGCGATCAGATGGGCCGGATTGAGTGGGTTCGGTTGTTTGACACCCAACTCATGCAACGTCCGTCCGATCGGTTCGAAGTACGTTTTGCCGTGATGTTTCACGAGTGACTTGAAGAACGCCATTCCCAGCATTTCGCCTTCACCTTCGTAGATGCAGGGAGCAAGGAAGTCGTGCACGTTATCACCGAACAAGTGACCATGCAGGAACGAACGTCCGCCGTGCGTTTTCATGAACAACTCGATCGCGGCTTCCTTTTGAGCTTCGCTTCCAAAGATCTTGGCGATGATGCATTCCATTTCGCCGCGATAGCCTCGGTCGAGCAAACCGGCGCACCATTGAGTCAGTGCGTCGCAGCTGACGATCATGCCTGCGAGTCGCCCGACGCGTCTCCGCACGAGTTCGCGTTGGTTGATTGCTTGACCGTAGGTCTCGCGGTACTCGGCCCATGGGAGCATCTCGGCAAGCATCCATCGCATCGCACCAGCGGCGTTGGCACACAGCGAAACTCGACCCAAGTTCAGGCCGTGGTAGGCGATCGTCAGGCCGTCACCATACGCCGGTTCGAGAAGATTTGCCGCCGGGACTCGGAAGTTACGGAACCGGAGCCCATTGTTGTGGGCGTGTTGGAGTGCGTAGAGTCCGTATCGATTCATCGAGAACGAATCGGATTCTTCTTTCGGCAATTCAACGATCAAGACCGAAGGCTTGCCATCGATTTTGCACACCAAACCAATCGTCCGCCCCGGTACTGCATTGGTGATGAAAAGCTTCTCGCCATTGACGATGTATTCATCACCCTCTCGCACCGCCGTGGTTCGAAGCGCGGTCAGGTCGCTTCCGGCACCGGGCTCGGTCAGTGCGAACGCGGATAGCATTTCGCCGCTCGCCAGCTTTGGCAGGAATCGTTGCTTTTGCTCGTCATTTCCGAACGCTCGCAACGGGTCGACGGCGCCGATGCAACCGTGGACGGAGGCCAGACCCGCGACGGTCGGATCGATCATCGCCATCCGCGTGATCAACTGCGAAAACTCCGTCATGTTCGCGCCGCTGCCGCCGTACTCTGGGGAGACCAGTGTGCCCCAGTACCCGACTCCGCCGAGTTCCGCCAAGACTTGATCGGTGATTTTGCCATTCGCATCGAGTAGCGTCCCCGCGCGTCGATGGCGGCTGACGATCGAGATGGATGCTTGGGTGACCTTCTCGACGGCTTGATTGCCCGACTGACCGGCGGCGCTAAACAGCGAGGTTTCGACGGTTCGATCCCAAACCGCGCGGTGAATGGGACTGTTGACCGTTTGGTACTGTGGCGCGAACAACGATTCGACTTGGTCGTCGGCGGTGTCGAGTGCGCCGGTCCGTTTGGCCTCGTCGGCGGATGCTCCTCCCAGGCGTAGCGCGACTTCGGCAAAGGATTCGGCACCCGATTCGGATTCGACCGTGACGGTCGCCGGTGGCAAGTCCCGTGAACTGGCTTTGTCGTTCCGTGGCACGAATGGCACGGTCGGATTCTTTTCGGCGTCCAGTTTGGGGTTCAAGTCGGTACTCATTGTCTCACTCCTTGTTAAGCGTAAGGGGATGGTCCACGCGGCCAACGATTTCGATTAACCGTTGGGGCGGAGCGAATCTCGATCCGTGAATCTCTTCGAGTGCACGTAGGTTGGCGAGCACTTTGATGTGTCCGATGGATTCGATCATGCTGATCGGTCCGCCGTGGTGAGGTGCGAATCCGGTACCGAGTACCATGCCGAGGTCCACAGCCCAGGGGAACTCGACGACTCGTTCTTCCAAGCAGCGCATCGCTTCGATGAGCATCGGATACACGAGTCGACGCTGAATCGGTGTCATACCGTCGCGAACGACGCCCCGAGCATCCTCCGCGACGGGCGGTTCGACCTCGCTGAACGCGGCGACGCGTTTCTTGCCGGTGTGCACATAGAATCCGAGGCCGGACTTCACACCGAGGTGTCCTTCATTGACCATCCGTTCGAGATACTGGACGACTGGTTGAGCTTCTGGCAACGTCCCATCCAGTGTTCCGGCGACGTGATGAGCGACATCCAGGCCGACTTGATCGAGCAACTCGAGCGGACCCATCGGCATTCCGAAACGACGGATCTCTTTGTCGATGCGTTCGATCCCAAAGCCTTCGCCCGCCATGCGGATGGCTTCACCGAGGTACGGGAAAAGGACCCGGTTGACGAGGAATCCCGGTGAGTCGCTGGTCACGATCGGAGTTTTCCCCAACGCTCGCACGAATGCGATCAACTTGGCGATCGTTGCATCGCTTGTTCCTTCTGCTCGAACGACTTCGACCAGCTCCATTCGGTGTACCGGATTGAAAAAGTGCAACCCGGCCACGTGAGTGACGCAGTCCGTGGCCGCCGCCATTTCGGAGACCGAGAGCGACGAAGTGTTGGAGGCGAGGATCGTCTGTGGCAGCCGCTGGTCGGCACACTCACTGAAGACGGAACGTTTCACGTCCATCCGCTCCACCACCGCCTCGACGATTAAGTCGCAATCCGCGAGAGAACTGGAATCCGCCGTGACGGCCACGCGCGATGCAAGGTCGTCGCGTTTTTCCGGCGACAGTTTCTTGTGGCGGGCGCGTTGTTCGATGAGTGCGTCAACACGCTCGCGAGCCGGTGCAACGCCGGAGTCAACTTCCTTGACGACACATTCGAATCCACGCGCGGCGGCAAGGACACCGATGCCCGCTCCCATCGCACCGCCTCCGATCACGCCGACACGTTGAATCGGATGGTCGTGGACGGCTTCGGCGGGAACGCTGGACCATGTCGCCGGCTTGCGCGCCGATTCACGGGAGAAAAACAGACCCAGCAGACTTCGGCAGGTCGGCGTTTCGAGAAGCCTCGTGAACTCGACGCGTTCACGGGCTTCGCCGTCCGCCATGGGATCGAAGCCCTCCTCAATCGCATCCAATGCCGATCCGAGTGCCGGGTAATGATCCACTTTCGAGTGAATGTTCTTTCTTGCAGCGCGAAATAGAATCGAACGTCCAAAGCGGTTGTCGAGCAACCGCTCCGTCCAAGTGCGATTGCGTGGGCGACGTACCGAGAGCCCACAGCCCACCGCCGAAAGGAACTTCGCGATTTCGACTTCCCAGTCGTCCGGTTTGATGGCTCGATCCACCAAACCCGCGCGGTCTGCCGCTTGCGCGGACAATGTTTTGCCGGTGAGGATCATTTTCATTGCCAGCGGCGTGCCGACCAAACGCGGCAGTCGTTGCGTGCCGCCCCAGCCTGGAATCAGACCCAGTTTGATCTCCGGCAAGCCGATCTGCGTGCTGCTGTTGTCTCGCGCGACACGACAATCGCACGCGAGGGCCAGCTCAGTACCGCCACCCATACAAGGACCGTGAATCACAGCCACGGTGAACATCGGCAGTGCTTCGATCCTTGCAAACAGTCGCTGACCGGCCACAAGCAGATCTTCGGCGAGTTCCGGAGTCTCGATCCCTTGGATCACGCTCACGTCGGCACCCGCGAGAAAGCCGCTCTCTTTACTGCTTTCGAACGTAACCACGGTGCACTGGTCCGGGTCGGTTTCGAGACGTCGAATGATGATGTCCAACTCCGTCATCACCGATTGATTGAGGACGTTCATTGGCTTGCCCGGAACATCCAAGATCACGCGGAGGATGTCGTCGTCGATTCGTTCGAGCGTAAAGTTGTTGTATCGAGGATCACTCATGACTGATTCTCCAAACGGGTTCGAACGATCATCGCGACGCCTTGTCCGCCGCCGACGCAGAGTGTCGCCAGCCCCATGTCACCACCGGACTCACGAAGTGTTCGTAGCAACGTGAGCACAAGACGGGTTCCGGTCATGCCGACGGGATGCCCCAGTCCGATCGCACCGCCATGGACATTGAGCCGTTCGAGCTTGAATTCGCCGAGTGGTTTTGAAAGTCCGAGTTCATCCTGCGCGAACTTTCGAGACGACGCGGCACGAAGGCACGCGATCACTTGGGCCGCAAACGCCTCGTTGATTTCGATTTTGGCAAAGTCATTGAGCGAGTAACCGGTCTGCCGAAGCAGTTTTGCCGTCGCGTAAACCGGACCGAGTCCCATTCTGGAGGGATCGCAACCACTGACGGCTACATCGGTGATGTAGCCGAGCGGTTGATCAAACTCCTTTGCCGTTTCGATGTCGCTCATCAACAGTGCAGCCGCTCCATCGGTGAGGGGGCAGCTGTTGCCGGCGGTGACGGTCCCGTCGCGTTTGAAAATCGCATTCAGTCGCGCCAGTTGCTCAACGGATTGCTCGTGTCGTGGCACGTTATCGAGTTTGATTTCGGATTCGCCTGAACGAATCGGTGCAATCTCACCCGAAAGGAAACAACGCTTCTGGGCGGCGCTTGCTTTGCGGTGGCTCTCCGTGGCGAAGTGGTCTTGTTCTTGCCGCGAGATGCTAAAGTCTTTGGCCAAAACCTCGGCCGTTTCGCCCATGTTGAGTCCGCTGACCGGATCCGTCAGACCGAGTTCCAAACCGATCACGGGCTTGAAGTGTCGGGGCCGAAATTTGGCCAGTGTCTTCGTCTTTTGCCACATCGATCTGGCACGCGCGACACGCGTCCACAGCACGGCAGCTTCGGAGTTCCACAGGAGAGGAACTTGTGACATCGATTCGCTTCCGCCGGCGATCGCCAGCTTGGAGCGACCTTGCGCGATCGAGTCCCAGGTGGACAGAATCGATTCCATGCCGGAGGCACAGTTGCGGTTCACCGTGTGAGCAACGCGATCCATCGGCACACCGGCTTTGAGCGCGATCACGCGGGCCACGTTGGCGGCGTCGGGTGGGCCGCTCACGTTTCCCATCACGACTTCATCCACGTGGTCGATGCCGAAATCGTTATGTCGCCTCTTGGTTTTCTCGAGAAGTCCTTCGATGGCTCGGACACCCAACGACACCGCGGACTGGTCCATCAGCGAAGTGAAGGCCTTCGCCATCGGTGTCCGCGCGCCATCGATGACGGCTATCGGTCTACGTTTCGACATGGCGATGATCCTTGGGAATGAGTTGCGAGTTGCGAGTTGCGAGTTGCGAGTTGTGAGTTGTGAGTTGTGAGTTGTGAGTTGTGAGTTGTGAGTTGTGAGTTGTGAGTTGTGAGTTGTGAGTTGTGAGTTGT
>JBCBOT010000016.1:0-57032 GCA_039821165.1 Planctomycetota bacterium
AATCCGAGGTGGAGAAAAGCTGGTCGGCAAAGATGCGGGTCAGCAAAAAAAACAGGGCGACGATGATCGCATCGTCGCCCTGTTGGGTCGAGTGGTGGTCGCTGCGAAAGGACGCTAGTCGAGGAAACCGACGAGGTCCTGGCTACGACTCGGCTGTTGAAGTTTTCGAACCGCTTTCGCCTCGATTTGGCGGATCCGTTCTCGCGTCACTTTGAAGATGTGTCCAACTTCTTCGAGCGTGTAGCTGTAGCCGTCACCGAGTCCGTAGCGAAGTTTGATGATTTCGCGTTCTCGGTAAGACAGCGATTTGAGCACGTTGGTGATCCGGTCGCGGAGCATTTCTTGGGTTGCCCCGATTTGCGGACTCTCCGCTGTGCCGTCGGGAAGCAGGTCGCCGAATTGGCTGTCTTCGCTGTTTCCGACCGGGCGATCGAGAGAGATCGGGAACCGGCTCATTGTGAGTACCCGCCGCGCTTCTTCGACAGTGACGTCGGCGCGCCGAGCGGTCTCTTCGATCGTCGGTTCGCGACCGAGTTCTTGCAAGAGTTGTCGTGCGACATTGCGAACGCGGCTCATGGTTTCGACCATGTGAACCGGAATCCGAATGGTTCGGCTCTGGTCGGCGACCGCACGGGTGATCGCCTGGCGAATCCACCACGTCGCGTAGGTGCAAAACTTGAATCCCCGGCGGTATTCGAACTTGTCGACCGCCCGCATCAAGCCCGCGTTGCCCTCTTGAATCAGATCGAGGAAAGACAAACCACGGTTGCGGTACTTCTTGGCGATCGAGACGACCAACCGCAAGTTGCCTTCGCTGAGCTCACGCTTTGCCTGTTGGTAGTCTGCGTAAACGCGTTTGAGCATCGCAACGCGGTTGCGGAGCGAGGTCGGCGTTTCCTGACACGCGGTCAAAATCTGCCGCCTTTCGTGCAGCAACGATTCGCGGACTTCTCGACCCTGCTTGGTGCGTTTTTGATCTTTGACCAAACGATCGATTTCCATCAATCGCTTGCTGAACTTGTCGAGCAAATCGATCCGGGTTTCGATCCGTTGGGTTCGGAGTCCGAGTTCTTCGATCAGTCGCACCGCACGGCGTCGACGTCGGGCGAGCGCTCGCCAGGCTTCAGCCCGACGACGCTTGGAGGCGCTCTTGCTGAGTGCGACCTTCCAGTCGTGCTTGTTGCGTTTAAGCAACGTTTGAAGGGTCAGCAGGTTATGCGGCAATCGGCCGATGATCTGCTCCTTCTCAAGCCGATCGGTGACCGAGACTTGGACGGTGCGGTCGAACGGGAGCTGCCCACGGTAGACCTTCTTGAGGGTCTTGTAGGCTTCCACCAAAACGTAGTGGTTTTCGAGCAGTTTCGTTCGGAAGCGTCGACGCGTTTCTTCGATCCGCTTGGCGAGCTCGATTTCCTGGCGACGCGTGAGCAATGGAATTTCGCCCATTTGCGTCAAATACATTCGGACCGGGTCATCGGACCAGGTTTCCGCTTCTTCGCCGGCGAGCAATTCGTCGGGGCTTTCCAGTTGGACTTCGCCTTCGGCGACCTGAGACGGCGCAGCAACGCCGCCCTCCTCCTCGTTTTCATCGATCGGAAGTTTGCGAAAGCCGCCGGCGACCGCTTCGGCGGACTGCGCGTCGACGTCTTCAAAATCGTCCAATAGAGTGTCGAACAAAGCTAAAACTCCTCGCGGGACAATTCAGTTAGTGTCTGAAGGTGGTATTGATTTCGGCATCCAGTCACCGACCGGGGTCGGGCGCGGGAACCGTGGCAGTGTTGTTAAAGCATGGGTGCGATTCGGTCTCGCCGCGAAGAGATTCCCCACCGCGCGGCAAACGTCCATTCAAGTTCGCTTTAAAAACTCTACCACCCCCCTTACGCGTCCTCGGTAACCGCGGCGAATTGGCAAGACTTTCCAGTTTTTCCAATCTGCCCTGCTCGGGTGACCTTGCTGCCCGCCTTCGCGGCTTCGGCAAAAAAACTCCCAAATGCAGGCGATGCGGACTCAAACACGAGATCTCAATTGCGGGGAATGGATCGCGGCTGAACCATGCGGACCGAGACAGCGTAGCGTTGCCCAAGGGGCGACGTAGACGCTGGCCGGGGAAGCAAGGCACCGTGGCAATGCAAAACCCTTGGAATTGATTCACTCGCGAGGCCACATCCCGGTCACAAGGACTGGTTGGACACCCTCGCAGGTGCATGCCCTCCTGGCGTCCTCGACGGATGTACCACGCGGTACGGTGCATTTACGATCCAGTAAATGCTTGGGACGAACAAAGTAGTTCGTTGTGGTGACCGCGATTCATCCGGGATGTCCGGCCGAGGGCGATTCGCAACGCAAAGCGGACGGCCGAGGGCGGGAGCGGTGCAGCTCAATTAGTGATGTCGAGTACGATCAGATTTTAGTCACGCCACCAAGACGGTCCAGACGCACAGCCTTCAATTCTTCTTCATATTTCCGCCCATGTATCTGCTATCTTGCCCAAATTGTCAGGCCGAAATCACCGTGACCACGGCACAGGCCGGAGACAGTCTGACCTGCCAAAGTTGCTCGACGATCGTCGCGATTCCCAAACTGGGTGAGCTTCGGCAACTTCCACGCGTCGAAGAGGACGCCCCCGAAACGGCGACTTCTACCGGTGGCGGCGAGTCGTTTCTATTTCTTCTGCTCAGTTTGGTAGCCGTCGGTTGCCTGCTGGTGACGGGATATTGCGGAATTCGCTGGGCAATGATCGAGGTGGAAGCCACAACCGACTCACACGTCGCTGAGATCAAATCACGCTACCTCGAGAGTGATCCCGCCGTGCTCGTGCGGGAATTCGAGGACATGGAGAAGTATTCACTGGATTTGATCGCTCCCTTTGTCTATCAGAAAAAGGCGAATGAAAAGTGGAGCTGGGCCCTGAACGCCGGCGTCGCGGGAGCCATCGCTCTCGTCAGCGGCGGTGCCGGCTTAGCGCTCGCGTCACGACGCTAATTCCGAGTCCTTCTTAGGACAGTTGGTTTTCCGAGGCCCACAAGGCCGGGTCGGCGGGATGATGAGTGCCGAATTTGACGCAACACTGCCCTTTGCGATCTGCCAGGAACTGGGGCTCAGCGTCGCCTATGAGCGTTCGTTCAAAATCTGCCGTGGCGGGCTGCTGGCAAATCGTTATCTGATCGGCATTCCCACAGCCGATCTCAGCGTCGAGCAAGCGCGGCAGATCGCGTCGCGAATGGGGCTCGCGGATTCAGCCCATTCATTTTGGTCGCTCTACCCAGACGCCAATCTGTTGCTGATTGGTTTCGAGGACGCCGAGCCGGGGACCACCTACAAGTTGTACCTCGAATTCGAAGAGAAGCCGTTAGAGGCCCGAGTGACTCGCGATCAAAAGGCACTTGGGGTCGGGCGTCTTTTGCACCGAGGCATCAAGTGGCATCCGTATCATCCCGATGCGGCGCGCGTCAGTGACTACCTCTGGCAGACGAACCTCGATGCTGCGGCGATCCGTGAACGCGCCAGCGTGAGCGTCGAGAACGAAGTCATCGCTGCCGCACTCAACCAAATCATCGATCAAGTGCTCACCAAGGTGACAGCCGAGCAGCTTCGCTACGTGGTCGTCGTCGAGGGGCAACGCCGATCGTTCGATCTCAATGTCTACGCCGCGAACTTGAGAGTCGGCGAAGTGTTCGCTTCCTGCGTGCGGATCATGGAAGTTCTCGGCATCGCCGAGTGCGCCGACTCGTTGCGACTTCTCGTCGAGCGAGCCCATCTGGGGCATGTCGCGGCCGGAACCGATGCATTCGGGCAGTCGTTTGTGACCATCTATTACGAGCCGACGGTCCCGGACTTGCGTTGAAATTCCGGGGCCCTCGCCAAGTTTCGGGGGGGTAGATCTAGTAGCTTCGGTTAAAACAGTGGTTCGTCTCATCCTTCGCGAGCCACACTCATCACGATGCGCGACGAAAACCAGTCTTTTCCCTCGGACTCACAGGCCCAGTCCGAGCGAACCCGCGAGACCACGCGCCGCCGGACCGACACCGATGCACGCCGTAAAGCCTCGGAGGCGACGCCGGTCGAAAAGTCGAAGCCGGCGACAGCCGGACACCAATCCGCAGAGACTCCGGATCGGATCGACCACTTCGACATCCTCGAAAAGTTAGGCGAAGGCGGTTTCGCAACGGTCTACCGCGCCCATGACACCAAGCTTGATCGCGAGGTTGCGATCAAGGTTCCACACTTCCGTGAGCTCAACCAAGCCGACCTCGGTGCGCTGTATTTGCACGAAGCCCGCGCGATGGCGCGGCTCGATCACCCACACATCATCAAAGTGTTTGAGGCCAACCGGACCGAGAGCGTTCCGTGTTATCTCGTCACACAGCTAATCGATGGTGACCATTTTGGCGATTGGATCGAGTCAAACCAGCTGGACTGGGAGTCGCTCGCTCGGATCTTTCAACGTCTTGCCGAAGCGCTTGGTTTCGCTCACGACCACGGGATCATCCACCGGGACGTCAAGCCGAACAATATCTTTATCCGCCGCGACGGGGTGCCGTTCATCGGTGATTTCGGGTTGGCCAGTCGGGACCGGATCGATGGAGGTGTCTCTGCCGGAACGCCGAGTTACATGAGTCCCGAGCAGGCTCGAGGCGAGGGGCACCGTGTTGACGGACGTAGTGACCTCTTCTCGCTAGGCATCGTGCTGTACCGAGTGTTGACGGGAGAGAAACCGTTTCAGGGTGACGATACCGAGAGTCTGCAGCAGGCCATTCTCCATTCGGATCCGCCACATCCGGGAGAACTCCGTGCAGATGTCCCGGCCGAGTTGGCGCGGATTTGTTTGCGGGCACTCTCCAAAGCTGCTTGTGATCGCCACCAATCCGGCAGCGAACTTGCTGCCGAACTTTCGGATTTCGCCACCGCAAAACATCTCGAATCGGCAAGCAACCGCGACGTTGCAATCGAAAAGGTTGTTCCTCGTGGCTTGCGAGCCTTTGATGCCGATGACGCGGAGCATTTCCTGCACCTGTTACCAGGCCCGCGCGACCGGGGTGGCCTTCCCGAAGCCGTTCGCTCCTGGCTTTCGAAACTTGATCCATCGGATCTCCGCAAGGCGATCCCGGTCGGGTTGATTTATGGCCCCAGTGGTTGCGGAAAAACATCACTTGTTCGAGCCGGTGTCATTCCCCGATTGCCCGCGACAACAAACACCATCTATCTGCAAGCGACATCAGAGGGGACCGAACGCGAACTTTCGGATGCCCTCCGGAGACGCGCTCCGGGTTTGACCGAAACGACCGGGTTGCCACAGCAAATCGCGCAACTGCGCCGCACGGAAACCCGCACGGTGATCTTCATTGATCAATTCGAGCAATGGTTGTTGTCTCACCCCAAGATTCAGTTCGAATCGCTCACCGAGGCTCTGCGTCAGTGCGATGGCGAACACGTGCAGTGTGTACTGCTTGTTCGCGACGATTTTTGGTTGACCGTCTCGCGTTTCATGCAGGCACTGGAGCATCCCATTGCGGAAAATGAAACGCGACGCTGATCGATCTCTTCGAAATTCGGCATGCCCGCGAAGTGTTGATGATGTTCGGAGCCGCATTCGGCAGGCTTCCCGGATCGAAGACACAACTTTCCAAAGAGCAGAATCGATTCCTTGATCAAGCCGTCCGTTCGATCGCCTCCGGCGGCCGTGTCGTTAGTGTGCATTTGTCGCTGTTGGCACAGATTCTCAAAGAGCGGGATTGGGACGCGAGTTCCGAGCTCTTCCGAGACGGTGGGGTCGGGATTGGCGTTCGTTTTCTCGAGGAAACCTTTGGCTCTCAAAACGCTTCGCCACGTGTTCAGCACCTCGCTGATCCCTGCGAAAATGTACTTCGAGCACTGTTGCCGGCGGCCGGCTCCAATATCAAAGGCGGTATTCAAAGTGAATCCGAGCTGAAGGCAGCGCTCGGAGACCAGGCGGGACGATTTCCAGATGCGATCGCCTTTCTCGATAGCGAATTGCATTTGATCACTCCGACCGAAGATGGGAATTCAAAGTCGGGTGAAGCCGGATACCAACTCACTCATGATTTCTTAATCGCGCCGATCCGTCAGTGGGTGTCGCTTCGAAACCGCACGACCAAAGTGGGGCGGGCACGGCTTCGACTGGAGGAGCTGTCTTCGCTTTATCGCTTGCGTCCGATCGCGCAAACCCTGCCGACACTCGGCGAGTACTTGTCGATTCGACGCAACGTCCCGCTGTCGTCACTGAATCCCGCCGAAAGCAAGATGATGGGTGCCGCACGTCGGTTGCATCGGCGGCGCGTTGTCGTCACCGCCGTTTTGCTCGGTCTGCTCGCGATCGTTGGCTGGTTTACCTACTCGACGATTCGCAAGAACATCGATGATCGACACCGCCAAGACGAACTTGCCAAGTTGCTCGCCGCCCCGCTCGACCAAACATTTTCGATGTCCGCGGAGGCTCGCCAAGATGAGTTGCTCCGCCAAGACGCGTTGCGGACTCTCGAAGAATCGACGGACGAAGCGGAACGCATTCGCGCTGCCGCGATCAATTTCGATGTCGAAGATCGAGCCGCGAGTCTTCTGGTGGAACATGCGCTGGTGAGTCCGGTCGGCGAAACCGTTGCGATCGCCCGAGACGCGTTTCCTCAGTTGAAGCCCGAGCTCCAGAAAATCGCGACTGACGCTTGGGAAAAAGAGTCGACCTCTCCCGGCCAGCGTGTTCGTGCAGCCTGTCTTCTCAGCAATGACGAGCGGTTGCGTCGCCGATTCGAAGAGCCCGAAGAGATCAAACGGTTAATCGACCTCTTGTTGGTCGAGAGCCCCGTTCGTTCCGAGCTTTGGGCGGAGGGCTTTCGAGACCTCGTCGATGAACTCATGCCTCCACTCGAGAAACGACTGCTCGACCGACGTCGTGACAAGTCCTTGTTGACTGCGGTGAACTTGATCTTGCAGTTCGTACCGGATGACACCGAGTTGCTCGTGGAGCTGATTCGAATCGCAAAGCCAGATGAGTTTCAGCTCTTAGTGCAAAAACTCTCCACGACGTCCGACGGAATCAAACTGCTTCGGTCGCGATGGGACGCAACCCGTGCGACGAAGGTCGGTGGCGATCCCGCGCAACCGTGGGGCTCGCCCTGGTGGGTGATCGGTGATCGTCGACCGCTGAAAGGACCGTTCCGTGAGTTGGTGCTTTCGCCCGAGGAGATCGACAGCTTTGACGCAATCGTTCGACAACACGCCATGTTGATGCATCGCGTTCCCGAGACGCGGCTACAACCAATGATCGAGCGTGCTCGAAATGCCGGTTATCGAATCGCAGACGCCTCACCGTACGTTGATTTAAACGAGCGTTACTTCTTCGCGCTTTGGGTGCACGATGGTGCTCCCGGCATTTTTGAGTGGGATCTGTCTGCGGAAACGCTCAGGCGACGCAACAAGGAACTGCGTGACACGGGATGGTACCCCTGCAACTTGGACGGCTACCTCCAAGACGGTGAAATGCGTTATTTGTGTAACTGGATCCGGCTCGGAAAAAGCTCAAGCCTCGTCGAAGCCGACCTCTACGTCGAAGTCAACGAGAATGAACATAAAGAGCGCGGCTGGGGCCGGATGATGGAGCGAGGCATGATGGTGCCGAGAGCCTCGGTACAGGTCCATCTGGATGCACCAGAGGGTGATGACGACTGGATCAGCTCGGTGCGTTGGGAGCCCGTTTCAAGTGTCGGTGAGTCCGATGGTTGGGAACTCTCCGTCACTGAACCGTCGCGCGGCGAGCCGCTCGTGAGTCTGAGTCGGGACCCCTTTCTCGACACGCAAGTCGTGGAAGACTCGGATTTATTCAGCGGCATTTGGTGGGGTAATCTGGATGTGGAGTCGAGCGAGGCGCGGTTTCAGATTCGATCCGATCACCGGCGTGATGTGATTGAGAAACTCGACAAGGGCTTCTATCCGGTCTCAATCGCGGCGGCCTATTTGAGTGATTCGGATGAACCTCAATTCCAATCGGCGTGGTGGAGGGCCTCGGTCGTCGATCAGAAGATCAAACAGTCTCGCGAACTGGTTCGGCTCGTACTCGCACTGCTTTATCTGGGTGATGACCGATACGTGTGCGAATGCCTCGATGGTCTCCATGGCAGTGAAGTTCGCGGCGCGGTGGTCACCGGCTTGCGCGATTTCGCCGCCTCTCCCGATTGGCTGGTCGATCAAATTGTGAGTGAAAACGTCGACACGCTTCGCCGTCGAACCTGTCTCATGGCGCTTGCGAAAATTTTGCCGGCAGCCGCTCCGAAACAACGCGAACGACTGACCGAGTTCCTGCCGCGGTACGCCGCTGTGGAAACCGACCCGGGGGTTCGTTCCACGATCGAGTTACTGAGTGATAGTTGGACGTTGGGCTATGAGTTGCCCGCACCACTCAGTGACGACGATGAGTTTCTGAGTTCGGCCGGAGACCGCATGATCGTGATTCGTCCCTCTGAAACGGTCTGGATCGGATCGACCGAAGGTGAACCGGGACGAAGCAAAGATAAAGAAGATCGCAAGCAGATTCGATTGGGTGGTGCCTACGCGATTTCCGCCCGCGAAGTGACTATCGAGCAACTTCTACGGCTGCTACCAAACCATGAATATCCTGGCGAATATGCTTCAACGACAGACCGACCGGCATTCAACGTCACGTGGTACGACGCGGCAAAGTACTGTCGCTTGTTGAGCGAGGCGGAGGGAATTCCTGAGTCCGAAATGTGTTACCCGCCGGTGGACGAAATCGGGCCGGGAATGCAGGTGCCGGCCGACGCTGTTCAACGCAAAGGCTATCGTCTGCCCACCGAAGCGGAGTGGGAACACGCGGCACGCGGGGGCCACGCGGAGGGACGTTGGTTCGGCTTTGATCCAGAGCGCTTAAGGGACCACGCGTGGACCAATGAAAGCTCCGGTAATCGAGCCCAACCTGTGGGCCGATTGTTGCCCAACGATTACGGACTGTTCGACATGTTGGGCAACATCATGGAATTCTGTCATGGGCCCAAGGATCGGCTCAGCGAACTCGAGGGAAGCGGACCACATGACGATCCAGGCGCCGTCGCCTTCCAGGTTTTCGATGAGGGGCCAAAGTTGCCCGCGAGGGGCGGCGCCATGATGTACCAGCCCGGAGATGCTCGGGCTTCTCAGCGGAATTGGGCCGTTTCGACACACACCGCGCCCTACTCCGGCTTCCGCATCGTCCGCACCGTCGACTGAGTTTCGTTGGAATTCGGTGGTTTTGTGCACTGGGCGTATTTACACTCTTGTCCGGGGGGATCGCGTACTTCCCGAACGCGGAGTGTGTCCCCCAGCACACCTTGATTCACACGTCGAGCACCGAAATGAATCGCAACGACTACCGACGCATGCAATTGGCGGGAACGATTACGTTTCCTGCAACCCAGCCCCGGGTCGCGCTCCTCTCCATCAGAACCTTCGACCGACTGCCGATCGCTTCGCCGAATCCGCCCACGCCGGTGCGGGCTCTCGTCGTGACCGAGCATCTTTCGCCAAAGGTCACCATGCGACGGACGATTTCACTCGAAGAAGTCCGCGCGGTTTTCATTCCGAAAGACCCACGCTTTATCAACTCGGAAGAAGGCACGTGGCTTCTGGGACCTGAGATCGCTCAGGGCGTGGAACTGATCACGATGAGTCAGGGTCGCGCCCTTGGAATCGCCTACGTCCCCGAGACGTCGCCGACCCTGATGCATGTGGATGCGGGACTCACCGCCGCCGAGAGCGCACAGTACTATCCGCCATTGCCAGGTGATCGCTCCGCCAATCCATACGATAGCGGTCCGGTGCAAGGAAAACGCGAAGTACGGCAACCCGTAAAGTCCTCTTTCCAGGAGATCGATGAGCTTGATTCGTCCATGTTCCCCACCGACGGACCATGCTACCGAGGCATGAACATGTCGGGCTCGGACAATTCCCACAGCCCGCAAATGGGGCCCGAGTGCTACGGCTATGAGATGATGATGGGCGACGAGTGCTACGGGTACTCCGAGATGATGATGGGTGATGAGTGCTACGGGTACTATGACATGATGATGAGTCCCGAATGCTACGGCTACGGACCCTGACCTCGATGGCAGAGACAACTCCTCCATTAGTCGACGTCATGATGTTACGTCGACCCAACACGCACCCGCCACTCTACGTTCGACGGTCTATCGCACTCCAACACGGCGTAAGAACACGTTTGCGAGTGATGGAAGGGCGTCCGCTTCCCGGTGACGCGAGCCGATGGGAGACGATTGTTCGAGGCCGAAACGCCTTAAAAGCGGTGGGCGATGCACCCTGGGTCTTGTTCGTGGATGATGACGTTGCGCTCGGACCACGGTGCATCATTCGTTTGTTGCAACGACTCGAGCGCGAACCAAAGCTGGGCGCCGTCGGTTCGGACTACAACCAAGAGTCGAGACGTCCCAACTGGGCGGGACACGTCGGCATGGGCGCATGCCTTTTTCGACGCGAAGTGCTCGACAAGATCGAATTCCGCTGGCAAGCCAAACAGTGTGAGTGCCGATGCGCCGCCGAGGATCTCCGAGGCTTGGGTTACGAAATCGCGTATGAGCAGTCGGCGCCCTCGAAACATCTCAACAAACGTCATGTGAGAATCGGCCAAGCATCAAACCCATCACACCAGCGACAAGACTCCGGAGTCGTCTTGGCAGCGTTCGATCGTCGCGACGTGCACCGATTTGAGAACCAGTTTGTGAGATCGCTGCACAACTGGGGAAACCCGGATCGAATCATCGCCGTCGGCTACGGACTCTATCCGAGTGAAGTGCGTCGACTCGAATCGTTGCCCAACGTGGAAGTGCAGTGGCGGCCCAGTGGCGAGCATTGGGTCCCCGTTCGCCGACTCAATGACTTCGCCGGTATCACACAGACTCTCGATCCAGCCACGCCCGTGGCGTACTGGGATGTCTCCGATGTGATTTTCCAGAGCCGACTTAATAGCCTCTGGTCGCTCGTCGCCGAAACTCCGGATCAAATCCTCGCGGTGATCGAACCGAAAGGGTTTCCCGAGAATGGTGTGATCAAGCCTTGGACTTGGTCGATTCAAGATCGGCTCTGGCGGTGGCGTGCCTACGAATTGCTCAAGCACTATCCGTTCCTCAATAGCGGATTCGCCGCCGGAACCGCGGCCTCGATGAATCGCTACTTCCGGCGGGCCCATGCCATGCGATTCGGGCCGGAACTCACCGGCAGCGTGGACTGGGGCGACCAGATGTGCCTGAATCTATACTGCCACATGAATCCGAGCCGGTGGCGTGTGATCGACGAACGCTGGAACTACTGCGTCCACGACCGTCCGCGTGGCGAGGTGGTCGTGACCCCGGACGGTGTGATCCGCTCGCGCAGGTTGGGCAAGATTCTCGCTGCACATGGAAACGCTCGTTCGCTCCGGCAATTTTCGTTGTTGATCAACTGAATTCGAATCGCGCCCGATCGTCGGCTGTCTTGGGCCTCCACCCCGAACCCTCTTTTAACGGTCGGACGCGATGAAGGTTATCTCTCTCAATTGCAATCACTGTGGCGCACCTCTGGACGTGCCCGAAAAAGCCCGTTTTGCCACCTGTGGTTTCTGCGAAGCGCGGCTTGCAATTGAACGCACGGGCAATAGTTATTCGACCTCGGTGTTGGATGAGATCAAAGAAACAACGCAGCAGATCGCACGTGATGTGGCGGAGCTGAAGAACTCGGAGGAACTCCGACGCCTGGACGATCAGTGGAATTCGAAGCGGGAACAGTTCATGGTGACGCGGAAGAACGGCAGTCGTCGCTTGGCAACCAAGAACGATGCTCTCCTCGGAAGCGTGCTCGCATTCGGTTTCGGGATCGTGTGGCTCATCTTTGCCGCGAGCATCGGTGCTCCGGGATTCTTTCTCTTGTTTGGAATGATCGTGATCGCCGGGGCACTGTTCGGCGGATTCACGACCTATTCCAAAGCGGAAGCCTACACCCGAGCGCAATCCGATTATCAGCGTCGCCGTCGGGACATTCTGTCCCAACGGAATGGTTAGCAGACTGTCGATCTCAGATCGAAGTCATGAATCGTTGGCCGAACCGACCATAGTCTTGGCCATCGACGTCACCGTCCCCGTCGGAGTCAAACGCCGCGTCAAAGTTCGCTGAGCCCTGGGTCGAATTGAAGGCCAAACCGAAACGGCCGTAGTCCTGGCCATCCACATCCCGGTCTCCGTCAGAATCGCCCAGCAATCGGAAGAACGCATCGTTGCGACCACTTCCGTCTCCAAACACGTAGTCGGCCGCCATCGCCGTGGCCGAATCCGCGGAAACGATGTTTGCCGCGTCGATTATCAACCGATAGTTTCCATCCGCGAGTGAGCCGGCGTTCTCGACGGACGGCCCCGACTCAAATGTCAGCGTCGCGATCGTTCTGCCGTCGATGTTTTGAGTACTCACCAACAAGCCTGTGAGCAGCGTGTCGGTTGTCACATTCCGCACGAGAAACGCATTCGTCAACGCAGCTTGATCGACTTCGGTATCAAAGGTGATCGTTAACGAGTCGACGATCGATCGTTGGCTCGCACCGCCATTGACAATCACACTCTCGATCGCGGGTGGTTCGGGTAAATCATTGACATCGATCGTCAGCGGTTGCTCCAACACGTTCCCGGCTCTATCGGTCGTGCGAATGCGAAGCGAGTACGACGATTGGGTCTCGAAATCAATCACTTCGTTCTGTCGGATCAGTAGCTGTTGTCCGTCGATGATGAATCGATCGTTATCGGCGTCACCTTCGCCGACCACAAAGTCGAACGTGTGTTGGTCGGTGGGCGTCGCGTCAATCGCGATCAAGTCGCCAACGGTGATCGGGCCCGCCGACGTGTCGACATGTTCGTCGATCGATTCAGGAGCGACGATTTCAATCGGTGCGAACGGATCGTAGAGCACGTCAAAGCTGCCGACGGATTGGCCTCCGTCCTGATCATCCACGACAACGCGGACCGTGTAACGCCCCGGCGTGTCGTAGCGGTATTCGACGTCAAACGTCTTGTCCTCGCGCAGAACAATCGGCCGCGTGACGCCATCGCCGAAGTCCACATCGCCGAGCCAGTGATCGCTGCCGGGGTCGGTGAAGCTCCCAGAGAACGCGATCGAGCCGTTTCCGTCCGGAGTCGGACTGTCAGATAAGATGACTTCCGGCTCGACGTTCAATGCTTCGATCACCGTGGGCAACGATTCGCCGACGCCGCCATCTTTGTCGATCGCCGTCAGCGTGACTTCGTAGCGTCCTTCGTCACCGGGCGTGAATTCGAAGCTCGGAATGGCATCGTTTTCCATCAGGTTTCCGGTCGCAGACTCGACAACGCGTCCGGCTTGGTTGGTGACAACCCACTGGTAAGACGTCAGGAAGTCGTTGACCCCGGCATCGGTCGAACTTGCGGAAAGTTCCGCCGTCGAACCTTCGTTGACGGTGATGTCCGCAACCGCACTCGAGGCTCCGCGGGCACTCGCCGAGCCTGGATTGGACAAAACGGTCAGGTTCGGTTCGGCGTTGGTGACGACCAGCACAAGCTCATCGTTGTAGGCCACGCCTTCGCTGACGGTCGAAACAGCAATCGTGAAGATGCCGTCGTCTTCCGCTAGGAAATCAAATGTTGAATCAGAACCGCTCGCGACGATAGTTCCTTCTGTGTCGGTGACTTTCCAAGCGTGGTCCGAAAGCGATAGCGAGCTTGTGACCGAGAACGTTTGCGCGGTGCCTTCGACGATGGTTTGGTCGGGACCAAGATCGATCGGCTTGGTGAGTCCAAAGTTGAACGTTTGATCTTGAATGCCGAAGCGAACGGAGTCGATTTCCGCGCTGCCTGCCCAGACGCTTCCTCCGTCACCAAAGACCAGCCGCGGTGCGAACTCGAAGTCGATCGAAGACGGAAGCGGCGTTCCGCCCGGATTGACCAGGACGCCGTCACGGTACACATAGTAGGCGTTTGCCTCACCGGGATTTTGAATGATCCTAAAGTCATGGAAATCAGCGGTGTTGTTTGCCGTGCTCAGGGTGGTGAACGAACCATCAAGATTCCGATAGCTGAGGTCGTTCGCGCCGATGCTGATCAATGCGTTGCCAGAGGTGCCGTCCGGTGAGGCAGACAGCGAAATCGCGCCTTGAGAGCCGGTGTCGCTAAGGACTCTCGCGCGGATGTCCACGACAAACCCGGTTTCGACGGTCGGCGACAAGACATCCCAAGCTTCGTCCAAGTTCGTGTTGTCACCGTAGAGTTGGTTCGTCGATACCGTCGCAACGCCATTGGCAATGATCGGTTGGCCGACGACGGCAAAATCCGGTGCTCCGTTGTCATCGAGATCGACAGCATTGGCGTCCGCCGGGTCGACGAGAAATTCATAGGCAAACTCGAAAAGCTGACCGTCGGCAAACGTGAGCGAATCAGGACCGCCCAATTCCCAACCGACTGGCGGCGAGACCTCAAAGCTGTATCGATCCCCAGGAATGCGGTAGTTGCCCTCCGCGTCAGAGATCGTGCAGAGGATGGGGTTTCCATCGGCATCGAAGACTTCGATCAAAGCGCCCGCAACGCCGGGCTCGTTCGCGTCTTGAACACCGTTGCCGTTTGAATCGTGGAAGATCGTTCCGTAGGAAGTGCGATTCACCTCCGGTTGAATCCCGCTGACATTCAGGTCGAACGAAGTGCGGTCCTGTCGTCCGAGTTCATCGGTCGCGGTCACCTCGATTCGAGTGCTGCCGAGGTTGTCTGTTGGGTAGAAGACTTGAAGCGTGCTACCGACGACCGAGGTTTGAACGAGTGGGTCGTCACTATGAGCCGTGTAAGAGACGGTATGACCATCGGCATCGTTCTGAATAACACCCACCAACGAGAGATCGATCTGTCGCGTGGCCACGATCGGAGCGCCATTGGCTTTCGTTGGTCCCAGACGTGAGTCGTTGGCTGCCCCGGTGGCATCACCTCTGAATCCGTTCCGGCTATTGATCGATGAGTCAACCACCTCCGTGTTTCCGAGCCCATTGATTTGGTAGTAGGCACGCAGTGACGGATTGGACGAACTCACGGTTCGGTCCATGTTGAGTGCCAGCCAACGCTCGATTTGATCCGTGCTCGCACCTTCCTGGAAGTCGTTCCAGACACGGACTTCGTCCAGTTCACCGTAGAGTGCCTGGCCGGAATCGTATCTTCCGTTCACGCCGTCTTGTTCTTGCCCCAACACGAGCCCGCCCTGCGCGATCGATAAAGAAACCACGTTCATCGTCTGAGAACCGATCGACTTTCCGTCGATGTAGACACTGATTTGATTCGTCACGTCATCGACAACAACGGCATGGTGATGCCACTGTGAATCGTCCAACGAACTGACGATGGATGACGGGACATCGAAGTCAAGCCCTGGGAAACCGTTGTAGGCAACGCGAATCGAAGTGGGTGTCAGCAGTGTGTAGAAAAACTCATTGTTACCGCTATTGGATTCAGCTCCTGAGATCACGGTGCTGTGTGCCGCCACATCCGTCTTGAGCCAGAACTCCGTGATGAAACTCCTGGCGCCATGTAGCACTTCGCGCGGCAAGACAACCACTTCATCGTCAAACGACAACGAGGCCTCGATGGTATTGATCGGTGGAAGCGGTGCGAGTTCGGGGCGATTCGGGTTGGGCGAAGCGAAAACGTTGATGCCGTGATCGCCGAGGCGATCGACCAATTCGTCACGTGTCACATCGTTGAGCGGATTCTCTGCCAAGTAGATCGATTCAAGGGTCGTCCTCGGCTTTGCCTCGACTCGCACTGCATCGGCCAGCACGGCACCATCGGTTCCTTCGAGGGTGACCGTAATCGTGCCGCTTACTGACGAGAAGGTCCCCAATGAGAGCCAGGATCGTCCGGCGAAATCCTCTCCTTGCGGCGGAATCGATTGCAGGACTGGAACCTCTATCAAACTCGTCCCATCATTGATGCGGTACACCGTGTCAGTCGCGACACCATTCTCGATGCTCGGCCACGTCGCAAACACTTCCATTGCTTCGTCGTCGGCGACATCGAAGGTGTAGGTCGCCACGCCGCCCGCTTTTGCGAAGCGGTAGTCATCGAGCCAAGCGGCGCTTGCTTCGAACACTTCGCTCTGCCACCGGCCCACAGTCTCCGTGTAGCCCGATTGTCCGTTGTCGACGATCGTGACGCCCGCCAAAGCAGACAGATCACGTATTTGGTTCCCTTCCGCAAACAGACGCTCGAGAATTGGAGCATTGATCAAATCGGCCGGGGTCAGCGATTCAATTTGATTGCCGGACACGTCCAAAACTCGCAGCGACCGAAACTCAGCCGGCAATTCGAATTCGGACAGTTGATTGTCACTCAGGTCCAGGAATGTCAGGCCGCTAGCGTGTTCCAGGCCGGTCAGATCTTCGATCGCAAGACCTGAGAGATTCAAGCGCCGGAGTTCGGCCATCTCGCTGGCGAAGATCGGTCGATGCGTTACCGCATTGCCATCGAAACCGACGGTCACCGGGTGACCCAATGCCCGCGCGATTCCCGCACGCAAGTTCGGATCGATGTTGCTGCCGACGAGCACCTGCGCATCCGTCGGGAGGGGGACTTCGTCACTCAATCCGCTGGTTGGAAGGGTAATCGATTCACCAGCGACCTCGTCGAGATCGAAGACTTCGACGTTTTCAGCACTGAAGCTGTCGCGGCCGCTGCCACCGAACAGCGCATCGAGTTCCGCGGCGCCAACGAGACGATCGTCACCATCACCGCCAAAGATTCGGTCGCGATCCGGCGTCGGGTGGAATGCACCGAGCGTCGGGGCGTCAACGATCAACGAGTATTGAATCGGGTCTGTGGAAAGGTCCCCGTCCGGCCGGTGGACGCGAAGGTAATACGTGCCCGCATCGATATCGCGAAGATCGGTGACGGCGCGATCGCCGCTGCGAACCAATTGCCCACGATCGTTGATCAAGTCTCCGACAAGCCCGGTGGGTCGAACCTGAAGTGCCGGATTCGAGCGTGTCGGGTCGGAGGAATCTCGGATCAGGATTTCCTTGGTGCCATTCGGCGCCTCCAGACGAAGCGTCAACCTCTCATAACCCGCCGCAATCGCGTCCTGAATCTCGCTTGTGAGATCGACTTGCAACGAGGTGAGTCCGGTTGTGAACGACACGTCAGTGCTGGAAGCGAGAGTTGTGGAATGATCGCCTTCGATCGATCCGTCGCCCGCTTCATCGATCACGCCAATCGTCAGTTGGCGTTCGAGTGCCCCCGCACCCGCCAAGGGCACCGTGATTTCACCGTCGGTAGACCATAGCTTGCTGTCCTCAAAGAACACCAAGTTCGTCCCAACGACCTGCAACTGACTGGGGGCATCAACGGTGGTTGTCACTTGGCTCACGCTGCCGTCTATCGGACGCAGGACGAACAAGTTTCTCGGACCGCCTAAAGTGCTCACGGCCGTGAAGAAGAGTTCATCATCGACAACTGTCAATTCGAGTGGTTCCGAATCGCCGTTCGAGTTGACGTCGGTGACACGTTCGGGAGTCGCATTGATCGCGTTCTTGTTGACGCGGAAGATTTCGCTTCCAAACGTCGGGTCGTCGGCCACAAAGTACAGGTTGTCGCCAATTTGCACCAATGAACGAGGATTGTTCAAGCCGCTGGCGATCTCGAATCGTTCGTAAATCAATCCGTAGTTTTGCCGTTCGGCGACGCCATCACTCCGCATCCCGTTGTCGCGAATTTCATCGACGTGCATGCGATTCAGTGCACGTCCACCGGTCCCGTCGGCGAAGAAGTACATCACGTCGCGTTCGAGCAGCCCCTGCGATTGCCATTGAGCGAACTGTTCGGCACCGCTCGGATTGCTTGCTCTGGTGAATTGCGGCTGAGTCAATGTGAACGCGTCTTCCTCGATCAACAGGTCGGTCGCGTTGTCCGGTCGCGAAGGCCGAATGAAAGGATTCAGCGAATCATTGCGGGCCCCCGATTCAATGACTCCCGTCGTCAAGAACAGGTCGCTCGGTTCGCCGGGATTGGGTGACTCGGACCGGTAGGCGAGCAACCCATCGAAGCCGATCATGTCGTAGGGCTTACGGAGGTTGACTCCGATGAAACGATCGCCGACCGGCTGGATGCTTCGCCCATCATTGCCCTCGTTGGGGCTCGGCGATGCGAACAAAATTTCTGCGTTGGATGAGATCGGATCTGCGCCAGGTCGACGTCCTCGAAGGAATAGGATCGGTTGGGGTTCGAGGTCGGTGTCTACGGCGACCAATTCGTTGGTGTTGAAACCGGCAACTTGATCCAGTTCTTCCTGAAGAACCTGTCGCTCGAACGTGAGTTCCGCCGTCCCATCGCTTTCCCAAACCTTCAAGCCACCGTCGCTGAAGAAGAAGATCCGGTCCTCGCTCGAAGTGAATGTCTCCGCAGTCAGCGGCAAGTCCATGACTTTGGAAGTCCCCGTTTCGGTCCCATCGGACTGCCAAAACTCCTTCACCTCCGGTTCCGCGCCGCGAAGCACCGTGAAGTACAAGCGTTCGCCAAGCCGTGTCAGATCACCAGGGACGGCCTCAACACCGAGATCGAGCTTCGACGTTCCAGTTCCCGTTGCATTGGAGACGTACACACCAAGTTCCGAGTCTTCGTCGCGGCCGAGAAAGAACAACTGGTCCGTCGTGGCGACGTAGCTTTCAACCGACTGCAACTCAATCGCGTTGAACGATTCGACTTCGAGTTCCAACGTGACGCGTGGTGCCGTTTCCTCAGTCCATTCGTGGGCGAGGTTCCTTAGATCGAATTCCACGATCCCCACGGAATTCTCGTCTCCTCCGATCACGAGCGGGCCAAAGACCTCGGGAACGCCCGAATCCGGGATTGAGCCGGAGACCGTGGGAGCCTTCGTGAAGTTGCCCGAGTCGGCACTCGGGACGATCTGAATCGAATCGCCGACTGAACCGTCACTCGCAAACGTGAAACGGTACCAGTCTTCATCCGTCGACAACGTGTTGCCCTCAAAGACTTCGCCCTGACCCGTTTGACGATCAACGAGATTGCCCGAGAAATTCTCCAGCAACTGCGCGTCGGCGTTATCGGGCAACGCGGTCACCTGCCGTCCGCCGCGAACAAAGTAGACCTCGCCTTCATTGTTCAGGCCCGCTCCCGATGCACCGACGAAGAAGTCGGCGATGCGATCTCCGTTGACATCGTTCAACGGTCCGGCGGCGACGACTCCGGCGCGGTCTTCATTTCCGATTCCGATCAGCGTTCGATCGGCATCATTCAAGTTGATTCGATCGCCGTGGCTGAGGATGTCAAAGAAGACACCGGTTTGTCCGCGGTCAAAGTCTTGAATCGCAATGTCGGGTCCGATCAGGACGATCGAATGATTCGGCGATCCGACGACCAAGTCTGCTTTCCCATCTCCGTCGATATCGCCCGCGGCGGCGGTCAATGGCCCAGCGATCGCTCGGCCGACCGGCAACGACCCCGCGCCGTCCCGGAAGACTCTCAATAGAGCGTCTTGCTCAGTCAAGACGGGAATCGTTGACGGTTCTGCGCGAAAGTCCTCCTTTCCAGCAAACACCAGCAGGCCACCATCGAGGTTGCCCGAAGCTTCCAGTGATCGCGAAACCGCAAAGTCATCGAAACCATCGTTGTTGATATCTCCAAGCGGCGAGAGGTTAGCCCCCAAAGCATCTCCCACGAAGAACACAGAGTCTTCCGTGAGTGTCGATTCAACCGTAAACAGTTGCACGCCACCAATCGAGGTGTCGTTGGGGCCGTCAAAAAGCCTCGTGGAAGCGAAAGCGATATCATCACGGCCGTCACCATTCACATCGCCAACGACCTGTGCCGTGAACTCAGCGCTTGTATTGACTTGTCCCGGGAACGACTCGGCGTTCGATGGGATAGGAAAAAGCAGCCTTACGTCATCAAGTTCCGATCCACCCACCACGTAGCCCACGAAGAAGCCCGATTGGACGGTACTGAACGAAACAAACAATTCGCTTCGTGAATCGCCGTCCCAATCGAGGATAGAAAAAGAGCTGACTCCGGGAGTCGTCATGTAGTTCGCTGTGTGAGTGACTTCGGCATCGGTGCTCTCGATAACACGAGGCATATTGATTCGATACTCATGCACCTCCACCGCGTCTGACCCGTTTCGCTGGATGACAACGTCGTCGATACCGTTACCGGTCAAGTCGCCGCTTCCATCGACGATTCGTCCGTCGCGAACGATCAGGTTCGCGATCGCATCGATCGTCTCGGTTCCATCGAATTCGTAGGGACCGAATACGATGTAGTCATCCGTCCCACTCGCAATCGCGACGTCCGCAAAGCCATCGTTGTTGATGTCACCGATCACACGCGCCAGCGAGAGTTGTGCGTCGTCGCCGATGCCCTCGACGCGTGGAGCGTCCGCTAAGTCAGGCTCGGTTGTCTCGACCAAGTCAAACGCGTCTGCCGTAGCGTTCGGCAACAATGGTGTGACCAAACGAGGCGCCGCGACTTCGACAGGGCTCGGCCCGTCTGGACCGCTCGGCGGGATGATGATGTCGATCGTGTCACCGTAGACGACCGAGAGAGCGGACTGGAAAGGTGTGAAAAGCCCCAGGTCATCAAATCCGTCGTTGTTGAGATCGCCAACGTTGTCAAAGAGCGGCAACGGGATATCGAGCACGAATGCGGCGGAGGCATCAACGAATAAGGCATCGTCCATTTCGATCGTGAGATGAGGGCGGAGGCTGCCTGTCGCCAAACGGTCCAGTCGGTCCGGCTGATCGCTCGAGAAAAGATGCACCACCGAGTGAGCCGTCGGCTCATCGCCGTCATTGACGCGCGAAAAGGTTTCAACCTGCGGCGCGGCGAGTTCACTGAATCCGTCGCCGTTGAGGTCTCCCACCGGACGCAGATTCGCAATTGGGACTTCGATCGTCTGCTGGTTCGCGGTGCCGATGTCCAGCACGATCCAGCTCGTTGTCGGTCCGGAGATCACCGCGTCAATCGAAGTGTTCGCATCAATCCGACCCGCATTCATGATTTCGGCACCGGCGAAGTTGCCGGGCGTGATGCCGAAGTATTCGTTCTCCGGCAGGTCGGGATCGTCGAGGACATCCGATCCGAGTAACACAAAGAAGCGATCGTCACGAAGAATCGCGAGATCGCCGAAACCATTCACATCCACGTCACCAAGTCCGGCAACACTGGTGACATTCCCCGGTGCAAAGTCGCCGATTTCCATCAGGCGACCGTCGCGGAACGTCGCGCCTTGCCCCGTCACTCGAATGTCGTGAACGGCCCAACCCCAATGCTCATTGTTTCCGTCGGTGCCGTTGCCAGACACGCTATCGAAATCGAAGATGATTTGGATTTCTTGGCCGACATAGTCTGACAGATCGAAAACGATGTTCTGTGCTGGTGTGGAGCTATTGATCGTTTCGCCCGGAGGAATCTCTTCGAGCAAACCTGCACCTTGATTGGTTGCACCCGGTAGTTGCTCCTCAACGCCATCACTGCGGATCAGCACGCGTGCGATATCGAAGCCTTGGACGCCTTCGGTTTGAAGCAAACTGTCGAAACGCAACATCGGATCGATCGCGTTGGTGAGATCGATGACCGGCGACGTCGTCCGAGCACGGGTCGGAAGCTGAGCGTTGGACTGATTGACGTAAAAGTCAGGACCACCTCCTCCAAGCACCATCCCGTATCGATTGCCACCAAGAGTTGTCGCTGCAACGTGTCGCCAAACTTCTTGACTCGGATCGTTGTCTTCCTGCGTGAATCCTTGGGCGCTCGTCAGTAGGTCATACGTCAGCGTCCCGTTTTCATCGGGGATCGGAATTTCGCTAAACCAATCGGCCGTCTCGCGAGCCTCAAACAGATAGGATTCATGGCCCGATACGATGACGAACCCTTCCTCCGAATCATCGAGGAAGCTGCCTGTTTGCACCGCTTCGACCGGACCGGAGTACTCGACGATCGAAATCGCGGCGCCTGCTTGCACGAGCGCGCCATTGACCTCGATTTGTGCGGAAGGAGTTTCGCTGCCCAACACGACAAAGACGCTGTTGGTCATGCCGACGCCGTTGACCGAGACGAGCAGGTCATCGAAACCATCGAGGTTCGCGTCGCCTCCGTGACTCACAGAGACGCGAGGCCCGCTTTCCGCGAACGGACTGCCGGGCAACGCGAGCACGGTACCCGAGTTGGGTGACGTTGCGGTCGACGTCGGATCGAGGATCGGATCGCCGCCAAAGATCAGTCGCGCGTAACCGACCGGGGCTCCGGTAGAGTCCGTACTTTCGGCCAACGAGAGAATAAAGTCCTCGTGCCCATCGCCGTTAAAGTCTCCGACCGGAATCACGACACCTTGGCCACCAAAGTTTTGGCCATCAAAGAAGACATGCAAGTCCGGAGCGTCTCGTAGTGGCGTCGCGGCAACATCAACAGCGTCACCCAATGGTGCGTTGTATTGGAGGCGATAGTCGCGCGGTGAGAGCGATAGGCTTTCGGCCGCTGTTCGATTCTCGACTCGAACGAAAACGAACTCGGTCGTTCCGGGTGCCGCATCGACCGGAACCAGGACCGGGTTCTCGCTGTCACCCGTGTTCTCGGTCAAGAACAGCGAAACCGACAGTGCTTCACCAGTATCGGTATCAATGGCGCTGATCATCTCGGGCCGGATCATCGCGATGGATTCACCGCCGAACTCGAACAGGGCGCGAGGACTGAGGATGTACCAATCCGTCGAGTCGCCCTCGTGGAAGTTCAGCCCGCTGACGATTCCACCGGCAAGCGGCGCAGGCAGCGTCGCCGCGAACTGATACACGTCGTTCGGCGCAGAACCGGCTGCGTTGGAGACAAACTCGAAACGATCCGGTGTAACGCCTTCATTGCCGGAGAGAATGTCGTCCGCAGGTCCCCCATCGATCTGATCGTTGCCCAAACCACCCGCGATGATATCGGGGCCATCGCCGCCATCGAGAAGCTCGTTTGAAGCACCTCCAAAGAGCAAGTCGTTGCCGTCGCCTCCGAACACTTCGATCGTCGCAAACGCTTCCGCACCGGCTTGGAAATCGCCCTCTTCAATGCCCCAAGTCGTGAGCGAATCGTCACCCTCAAACTGAAATCCACCATCCGCGCGGTAGGTGTCGTTCCCGGCACCGAGATCGATCGAGGTCGTTTCGATGTTGAGCGTCGTGAAGAAATGCCACTCGCGAACATCGTTCCCGAACGCAAGGTCTCCCGACTCGGTTGAAGGCACGAACCGTTGGTTGTTGATGTCCCAAACCTTTGAAGACACTTCGTAGCGTTGCAGCAATCGGTTGAACTTCAACGAGACGAAATCGTCGATCGGCAATCCACGGCGGTCCAGGTCGCCTCCGAGATAGACGACCCGGTTGTCACCTTCGCCGCCGTCATAGCGATCGCTTTGAGTCGGCAGGAACGTCGTTTCGGTGCCGGTTAGTAGTGGCAGCGAGTCTGGGATCGACTGAAAACTGTCGTCGCCTTCTTGCCCGAACAGCAGATCACTTGCACCACGGTCTCGCCCGCCCGTCAAGACGTCGTTGCCCGTTCCCCCGAACACAAAGTCTTCACCTGGGCCGCCTTGCAGGACATCGTTGCCAGCGCCACCGAAGATCACATCCTGCCGGCGGAATTCAACTTCGGCTCCCAACTCCACGCCGGCCGCTTGAACATCGGCCAGTAAGTCGAACTTCAAACTGTAAACCGTCGGAATCGCGTTGGAGGTCACGCGAACGACATAGCTCGTATCTGCCTCCAGCCCGGACAGACTGATTCCGAAAGCCGGGTCCACGGCGACCGCGATGACGGCTTCCGTGTCTGGATCGATCAGCTCGAGTTCCATGCCGTCGGCTACAGCAAGGCTTTCGACGGACAAGCGAGCACCCGGGAGTGCGGCTGCGGCCAATTCAAACCGGTAATGATCCACGTCGGATGGGTTGTCGATCGTGAGCCCGCCGTAAGTCATGCTTTGCAGCAGCTTCGAAGTCGGCAACGCCGAGTCGTTCGCCGACAACCCGAGTTGGGTCACCGCTGCGTCGCCAGCGTCCGCCGTGATCGCGAGTCGTGTCGTTGAACCCACGCTCACCGTTGAGAGTGAGATGGAGTCGCCGTTCCGAGTCGCGATGACTTTGCCCGCGGCTTCCGTGTCAGCGATCTGATGGTTGATGTCTTCGATCAAGTCGTCGAGGTTATTGTTGGCGACCGTATTCAGTTGCGTTCCGTCGGTCATCGACGCGGGGACTTCGATCAAGACGTGATCGCCCAAATCATCGACGATCAAGTAGAAGCTCGCGTCCTCGGTCAATCGTCCGTTGGCGGGCGCGTCATTCGGTGCGGTCAAAATCGCCGGTCCGGCGAGCGGATACGCTGAAGCCACTTCGTCGTTGCGTTCACCGATCGCGTCGGTCAGGTCGATCAAGATGGCCCGCCCCGATTCGATCTTGACGGTGTCGTCGCCTTCGCCCGCATCGATCCAGACCGACTTTTGGACCGTCGGCCCGACGTTGACCTGGTCGTTGCCTGCAAGCGCGTCGACAATGATCGCTTGGAAGTCGCCTTCGGATGGGAGCAAACCGCTCAAACGATTCGCGTCACTGAATCTTTCATCGAGCGCCGCTGCGCGTTCGAAAGGATCTTCGTTCGCGAGCTCGTCCACGTCGCCGAGCAGATCGTTCGGGTTCCAAATTAAGTTGCCTTCATCGTCGGTCGCGCTAAAGTCCAGTCGCACTTGTGCATCGAAGGTGAAGTTGCCATTGTTCTCGGTCAAACGCGTGACCAAATGGTGGCCCTGCAGGATGCCCGGTTCAGTCACAAAGTCGACGGAGATCACATCGTTGGCGTTGGATCCACCGACATACCAAACGTGGCCCGTCGAGCGCGCGTAGTCTTTCCAAGCATCTCCGGCTTGAGCGTTGTCGAGTTCTTCGAACGGCGTTCCGTCGCGCGTGAACAGTTGGTCGTCGCCACCGCCTCCGAACAGCAAGTCCAAACCGACGCCGCCGAACAGTTCGTCGTTGCGAGCCGAGCCGATGATGCGGTTCAGCCCGGTGTCTTCGAGTTCGAACTCGAGACTCACTGGCACGTTCGCCGGGACACCCGCATTCAAGCTGCCATCGCTGCCGAGGTAGACGCCTTGGAATTCGCCGGTTACGTCAAACGGGCTGATCGACCAAGCGTAGAGCTCGTTCGTGCCCTGCCCCCCAAGCACGTCATCGTTGCCCGCACCGGCATAGATCTCGTCGTGATCGGCGACGCTACCGTCGTTCGCACCTTGGTCACCCCACAAACGATCGTCGCCTTCAAAGCCCCAGATTCGATCGCTGCCGCGCCCACCATCGATTCGGTCGCGGGCCGGCGAACCCAAGAGTGTGTCGTCACCCGCGCCGCCGTCGATCGTGGTGACGAAATCGCGGCTGCGCCCCATCAGCGATGTAAGATCGAGAGCATTCTCACCACGAACGAATTCGACGGTGTCATCGCCATTCCCGGCGCTGATTCGGAACTGTTCGATCAGTGCGTTGCCACCGTCACTCCACGCCGCCTCGATCCGAGCATCGTTGTATTCAACCAACAACTGTCCGCCGAGAGCCGTTCCTGTCTCCGTCCCATCGATCCGGCGGATGGCCTCACCGGCAATTGATTGACGCAAACGAATCGTGTCGTTGCCGGTGGTGCCCATCACCAGCAATGCGTCGGTCGCGTTATCGTCCGGGGTCCCATCACCATGCCCGTCGATCTCACGCTCGCCGAGCACTTGATAGTTCGGTCCGACATCGAGCACCAAGAAATCAATTCCGCCGCCACCGATCAACGCATCGCGACCGTCTTGGCCTTCGAGCCAATCGCCATCGGGGCCGCCCATCAAATCATCGTCACCGCCGCCGCCGAACAGTTGATCTTGTCCGAGCCCACCGAAGAGTTTGTCGTTGCCGCCGGGGTTCGCCGCCGCATTCTGGTTTTGCGCGTAGTCGGGTCCGCTGGCCCAATCACCGCTGAGGAAGTCACTGCCGCCTTCGCCAACCAGCAGGTCATTGCGTAGGTTTCCGAACAGGAAATCGCCTCCCGCACCGCCCCAAAGCTCATCGCCGATCGCCCCAACATCCGAAGCATCACCCGCGGCCCAGGCATACAGCGAGTCGACATCATCACCGCCGAACAGTCGCTGCCCGTCGCTGGAGCCATTCGTTCCGGCGTCACCGAACAGCGTGTCACGGCCGCCTTCACCGTAAAGTTGGTCGATGCCGCCACCGCCATGAATCACATCGCTGCCGGTGCCGCCGCGAGCCACGTCGTCGCCTTCGCCCGCGAAGATGTCGATGTCATTGCCCGCACCGCCATCGAGATAGTCGGCGTCGTCGCCTCCAAACAGGCCGTCCGCGTCGGAGCCGCCGAAGAGGAAATCGGTTCCCGCTCCGCCACGCAACACATCGGCACCATCGTTCGGCACACCCGCGATGCTTCGTCCCGAAACGATCGTGGGTGTGACGAGAAGCGACGGCGAATAGGAACTGCCACTAAAGTCCGTGGCTTCGTCAAACCGTGGCGGTGTTTCGAACAGCGATGCGTTGGTGATCCTGAAGTTGCCTGGGGCGTAGGTCTGCAAACCGCCCCACAGGATGTCGCTGCCGGCCCCTCCATCGGCTTCGTCATCGCCGAAACCACCGATGACCAAGTCATCACCATCGCCGGCGGCAATTATGTCATTGCCGAGTCCGCCGTCGATCGAATCGTTGCCAGCTAACCCGATCATTCGGTCGTTACCGTCACCGCCGAGTAGGGTGTCGATGCCGAGTGCACCGACGATCAAGTCCGCGCCGGCACCGCCTCGGATGGTATGGCCTGAGCGATCATCGTTGCCGGTTTCATCGTCGGCGGCAAACAATTCGTCATCGCCTTCACCGCCATCGAGGGTGTCGCTGCCGCCGCCGCCACGAACCGTGTCGTTGCCCGCACCGGCTTGAAGGTTGTCGTTGCCGCTACCCCCGTCGATGTTGTCGTCACCTTCGCCACCGCGAATCGTGTCGTTACGGTCGCCGCCTTCGATCGTGTCGTCGCCATCACCACCGTCGATCTCATCGGCCCCTTCTTCACCGAGCAGCACATCGTTGCCCGCACCGCCTTCGATCAAATCGTCGCCTCTTCCGCCTGAGATTTGATCGTCGCCGAGTCCCCCGCGGAGCACGTCGTTGCCGCGTTGCCCGTCGAGAATGTCGTTGCCCGCGCCGCCGTCGAGATCATCCGTACCAAGCCCACCGATCAGAACGTCTTGACCATCACCACCACGGATCACGTCCTCGTTGCGACCGCCGTCGGCATAGTCATTGCCGGTGCCGCCGAGCAGCAGATCGTTGCCGCCGCCACCGATCAGCGTGTCATCGCCGGCGCCACCATCGAGTTGATCGTCGCCTGAACCGCCAACCAATTGGTCGTTACCCTCGCCGCCAACAAATACGACCGCGCCGCCACCTGCCGTCAATTGGTCGTCGCCTTCATTGCCTTCGATTCGAACCGGGATGTCGACACGCGCATCGATCGTCACGACATCGTCGCCGGCGAGTGCGTCGCCGACGATTCGCGAGATGCCGGTCAGTTCCGTCGTTTGCAAGCCTTGGCCTTGCACGATAATGGACCCTTCGGTGCTACCCGGGAGGATCTTGTACTTGTCGTCTTGCGGTGTGAATTTGATCGTGAGCACGTCGCCCGCCCGCGAAGTCAAAACGTCTGTTGGCGAAGGGCCTCCGGCGACGGGGCGGTCGATCTCGAAGTCCAGCAAATTCACCCGCGCAATCTCGAACTCTTCGTGCAATTGGAAGAACAGCAGGTTCACATCGATGAATGCAACGAGTCCCGCATCGACCGAGCCACTGACATCAAAGACATGGATCGGGCCGAGTTCAAAGTTTTCTTTCAGCTCATTGCCACGCACGCGGCCGTCTTGGTCGTTGTCGTGCAAGTTGAAGTCGACGCCCGCGAACACGCCGCCGCGCACACCGGCCTCGGCAAACAGCAAGTTGACTTTGGCACCGGCCGTCAAACTGCCGCGCAAGTAGACTTCGGGTACGTCGGCGCCGGTTCCATCGGCGTTGGCTCGGTCGCTGACGTAAAAGCCGTCGAAGACGTCGACGAAGTTTTCGGTGCGATTGAACTTCGTGATTCCCGTCGTATCAAAGCCGAACGCAAAGTCCGCCACCGCCGCGATCCGGCCGGCGAGTTCGGCGCCGAGAATCGGGATCGGCGGGACCGGAAAGAACTGGCTGTAACTGAAATCGATCCCCAGTGCCGGTGCGTCGTACAAGAACAAGTTGACGTCCTGTCCGAGCAGCAGCTTGAACGCCGTCAGCGGGCTTTCGAGCAACGGGAAACTGAGCGACCCTTTCGCATTTTGTAGGTTGTTCGTCCATTGGCTTCCTGACGAACCGGCTTGCGCGTTGACTTGTCCGAGCGGATCCGCGTTCTCTTGCACGTTCGTCATTCGGAGCGAACCGAGTGTGCTTGACGACGATGAGCCGGGACCGCCAAATCCACCGAGCGCGCCAGGGTCGAGCCCGAACTCCCCAAGGTCGATCCAGGTATCCGGCCCAACATCTGGCAATCCAACGATCAAGTCGTTGACGTCGATCACGGCTTGCACGAAGTCGGCGACGTCGGCGCGACCGAACTGACGGGCCAGATCGACGAGTGTGACGTTCGACCCGCTCAAGTCACTGATCACAGGTAGCCGCTGCGTCAAAACATCGATCACCGGCTGAACGGGCTCAAGAACTTCCTGAACATCGTTGAGTAATTCTCCGGCAAAGCCGCCGAAGAAATCACCCAGGTTCATCTGAACATTCTCAAAGCTCACGCTCGGTGAGTTGAGTTCCTGACCGGCGATGAACTCCCAGTCCAGGACCAAATCGGTTCGCAATCGCGGGAACAGACTGTTATCGCCAAGGCTGACGACCAAATTCAGGTCCACATCGGCACGCGCAGCCAACGTGTGCTCGATCACATCACTGAAACTGCCGGCGAACATTTCATCGACCGCCAGCAATCCGTTTCCGTCGCCGACAACTTGATCACTCAGGTTCACAACGAAGTTACCGTCGAACCCCGTCGGCGAACCGGGAATGGTCGACGCAACCAAGTCCAGGAACGCGAGTTGGCCTTCCGCCGAAAGTTCGGGGACATCGGCATCAAAGAAGACTTCTAGTTGCGTCCGCGCCGCATTGGTGTCGATGAAGAAGCCTTCATCGATGCTGGCTCCAAACCCGAGCCGGAAATCCGCGCCGAAACTCAAGTCGACGCCCGCATCGACATCCAGATTGAGCCCGGGAAGTCCGAGATCAAAGTCGACCGGCAATTCGACTTGCTCGGCTGCCTTGCGAAGATGAATGTCAAAGTCGACTCGATCGTTGCTCGGCGCGATCACCGCTAAAACATCATCGCGGGTCAACGCGTTGTCGCCGTTGGCGTCTTGTAGCAGATCCAATCCGCCCGGCCCGAGCGCATCGAAGATTCCCATCTGAACCACGGAGACGCCTTGTTCGGCGACATCACGAATGTTGTCGAGTACCGATTGCTTGATGTCTTCGAGGAAGTCGGCTTCATCGGCGAGCGCGTCACCGATCAACGGCAACGGTACTCCCAGCACTTCCCCACGCATCGCTTCGATGAGCAAATCGAATGCACCCTCCCAACCGCCGACGATCGCCAACAAGTTCGACCCGATGCCGCTGTTTCGCAGGTCTTCGATCCGCTGCTCAATAGCCGACTGGACTTCGCTCACGTTAAACGCGGTGTCGTCTGGCGCCGTCGTGAGATCATTGACGGAGAAGTTGAGCGTGGTGACGGGGCTGCCGGCTGGGATCTCAATCGGGAAGTTCGCGAACGCACCGCCGGTGGCGTTTGTCTCGAGCGCGAGCGATCCGTCGAGTGGAATTCGGCCATCCGCGTCGCCATCTTCAAACGTTACCGTGAATGATGCCGGGGTCGTGTCACCGGCGACACCTGTTGCATTGATGCCTGCAGAACCATCGACGATCGCGATCCCCAGCGGTCCGAGTGAGGCTTCGAAGCCGATGTTGTTGGCACTCGCGCCCGCCGACAATTGCAGGCGAGTACCGGTTTGGCTGGTGGCGTTGAAGTCATACAGGAACGGTGTGATCCCGCCGGTCGAGATATCCAATCCGAGCGACAGCGCCGCTGCCGCTCCGACCGAAAGGTTCAGCGTCGAAGAACCGCTGACATCGACCAAATCGCCGACCCCTGAAAGACCGAGATCGCTCAGGTCCACTTGAAGCGGGACTTCTTTTGACGCCGTCTTGTCCAGCAACAGATCGAATCGCGCCGCGATACCTTGGCTCGTGTCGATCGACAACGCGAGCGCGTCGGCGGAAATTCCGAGTGCCGATTCGATCACCGACTCCAGTTGTTGCAAGCTACCGACATCACCGAGTTCGAGTCGTTCGACGAGCGAGCCGATGGCGTCCGTGAAATCGCCGAAACGAGAGGTCTCTAGGTCGAAGGTTGGCAGTTCGACATCGACATCAAAATGCGTCATGAACTCCGACGCGACTTGACCGTCATCCACGTTTCCGCCGCCTTGGACGAGCCCATTCATCGATTGCAGAAACGAGACGATCGACGGCAGCGAAACATCAAATTCGGGCAATGAAATCGGCTCGCCGACGACACGGGCAAGTTCGTCGCCGATCACGCGGACCGTTGACGAACCAATCGAGTCGATCGAGTCGCGAAGATCAGCGAGGAAATCGGCGAGCCCCACGACTTCGGGGAGTTTGGCGTTCAAGATCGGCAGCCCAATCGAGAACGCGGACTCCGAATCCAAGTCGAGCAACATGCCGAGACCGTCCAGCAAGCCGTCGAGCACATCAGCGACCTGCAGTTCACTCAGGTCACCCAGCTCTGCGTCCACGTTCTGAGTCACGATCGGATTCAGCGCCTCACCAAAATCCGCGATCGAGAGCTGGATCGTTCCCGAGTACGTTTGGCCGGCGACACTCGCGGCGACGGGCAGCTGTAGGTCGACTTGGCCATCGAACGAGGCTTTCGCGGACACATTCGCTCCGTCTTCGAATGATCGAAGCAGATCGGCAAGCGTGACTCGATCGACGGGGTTTCCAGACGTCGGATCGACCAGATCGATCGCCGCCGTCATGTGACTCGGGGTCCCTGCAGCATCGACGAAAGTAGCGTTGTCGATCCCGATTTCGACGAACCCGAGATTGGCAGTCGCACGAAAGCTGCTCTGTGCGAGTTCGATTTTGCCGTCGAGTATCGGTGTGTCCGCAACGGGTTGAAGGAACAGGTGTTTGGCGAATGTATCACCGTGCAGCGCGGTGCCTTCGATTACACCGTCACCGTCTTCATCTGTTCCGGCGATGCCCAGGCCGAGTCCGGCGAGCGAACCGTCAATGCCCATCACTTTGAATTCGACACCCTGATCATCCGTCGAATCGGTGAGTTTGAATCCGATGGCGGTGCCATCTTCTTCGCGTAGTTCGACGTTGAATTCGACGACGGTGATCCCGGCGGTGTCTCGAGCCGATTGAATGGCCGAAATGACATCGCCCACGGTTGCCGCGTTCCCAAAGTCAACGACAAACGATCGGCCGTCACGCAATTGGAACTCGATGTTATCGCCATCCTCAAACATCACCCCCATGCCGCCGTTGAGTGATGCGATCGGTGTGCTGTTGGTGAGCGAGGCGGAGTCGTGGCCGAGTGGGCGCAGGTCGATGCCGAGTTGAAAGCGTGCCGAGACTCCGGCCGTCAGCGACACGCTGGCTTCCGTTTCGACATTGGCTAGATCACCGAGGTCGAGATCGAATCCGAGGTCGGCGACTTTGGTGTCCGTGGTTGATCCGTCGGCCGCTTGGAATTCGAGGGTTTGATTGAAATCGATGTCAAACAGCAACTGCGAGTTTGCCGCGTCGTAGCTGACTCCCGTGATGGACGGCAGCAACGATTGGAGTCCTTGCGCCGACGAGAACGAGATCATTCCGTCGTCGTCCTTCAGCAGATCGGTCACCTGCCTTTCGAAAGCCTGCTGAAGGCTGATCGCGTCACGATAGGCGGTTTGATCCACCAGTGGCAAATCATCGCCGAGTCGTTCGGTGGCAAAATCCGCGAGCCAACCTGAAAATTGCTCGATGCCGCCGACGAGATCGCCCGTTGCGAACGCACGGAAATCATCGAAGGTGTCGAACGAGGTCGGCTGAAGCTCTAGCCATCCCCCGAAGGTGTCTCCTGCTTGAAGAGACAGCGTTGCCCCAAGGGTTTGACCGCCGATCGATCCCGAAACCGGAAGCTCTAACGCGTAGCTCCCGCTGGAACTCATTGTGACGAGCATTTCCATCGGAGCATCGACGAGGTCGCCGGCGGTTCGTGTTGCTCCCGTTTCAGTTTCGAGCGTCGCGTTCAGGTCGGCTGTGGCTGGGCCGATGGAAACATCGAGCAGTCCGATGCGGCCGTCAAAGCCGACCGACTCCGCCGCCGTGACCTGTGTGTCGAATTGATCGAATTGGACCGCGAAGGACTCCAAGGGAGCCGCGGTGCGTCGACGATCGATGTCGATGCGCAGGCTCGACGTCAAAGTCCCGTTTAGATCGACCGTCGGCAAATCATCGTCATCCACAACGAGACCCGCATCGATCGCGGCGTCTCCGAGGGCAAGCGTCTCGCTGCTCGATCGCGTTTCGATCAAGGAAAGTTCGAGAGAAGCGAATTCCGAAGACTTGGTGAGACCCGTGACGGTGACACCGGGCACGCTTTGAAGCGTATCGCGGACCTGTTCCCAACTCGGACGTGACTCCATGTTGAGCAGATCATGGATCGGCTGCTGAAGCTTCGCCCGCAGCACCCCATCCAGGTCCACCAACTCGGCCGTCGTTGTGTCGAAAGTTGGGAGCGGATTTGCGTAGTCCGTCTCCACTTCCAGCCGCTCACCAAAGTCACTGATCGCTGCGAATCCGCTTCGAAGTGTTGAAGTGACTTCCTCGTGAAGTGAGTCGAGGTCGTCGAATTCAGCCAGTGAGACAGAAGTCGTCGCCTGACCCCAAGCCAGTGGGTTCGCTAAATCGATGGTGGGACGGGTAGCAATGAACCCGCCTTCGAATGTGGGGCGAACCGGCAGCCGCACGTTCGCGGCACCTTCGGACGTCGAAGACAACGTCGGAGAACCGGAGAGCTCCGCTGCACTTAATCGCCCATCACCGCCATCCTCTGCGGTCACCAACAACGCGCCGTCAATCGAAATGGCAGCGTTCTCACCGGCAATTTCCAACAGCCCGTACTCCACGAGGGGCTGAAACGAACTCGATGAAACGGAACGCATCGGAAAGCCTAGGACGGCGAGACCCGAATCGCCCGACAGTTCGATCGATTGAATCTCGGGAGACACCGCGCGCAGTGCGAGCCGTCCTCCGTTGTCCGCCGCAACGATGCCGTCCGCAAAACCTGCCAGTTCAAGGGGCTCCGAAAGTGCTGCAGTCAAACGCTGAGTGAGTGGCGTTTCGTTTCCATCCGTATTGGCGGGCAACATGAACGAGACGCTGGTCTCACCATTGATGAGCAGACTGAGTGCGATGTCCTCCGTGATCGCGTCCTCGTTTGGCATGTCGTCGCCCGCCACCACTTCAACGGCGTCGACCGCAGAGAACGCGAATTCATCGATCGCGGCAAAAAACTCACCGGCAGCATCGACGCCGAACTGCAGGTCCAACTTGAATCCGAGGTCGATCTGTGAATCGGCTTGGCCCGTCAGCCGGACTCCGAGATCGGCACTTGCCTCCCCAAGGTCGGCGATGTAACTGACGCTGCGATTCGCATAAAACGTGGTGTCGAAGACCAACTCCCCCGTTTCGTCGGAACCACTGGTGGTCCCGATGCGAATGTCGACCCCGGTGAAACTCCCGTTGAGATCGTTGGCGATGAAGGATGCGACATCATCAGACGTCAGCGACGCGTCTCCATCGGCGACAAAGTCGATGACTGGATCGACGAGCCGATCACGAATGACGTCCGAGAGATCAAAGTTTGCCGAGAACGTTCGTTCGAAAACCGGGAGCGGACGACTCAGGGCCGGGAGGGATTCGGCGTGCGATGCAAACTCTTCAAGTCGACCGAGGTCATTTCGAAGACTGTCTTTTTGTGCGCTCGTGAGTGGGTTCGCACTCAGCAACTGCCGGGATTCCAGGGTTTCGAGCAGGCATCGACGCTTTTGCCGTGTGCGTTTGGGGAGGGCACGGAGGGTTCGCGAGTGGCCGGTTGGGGCGTGACTCATGGCGTTTTCGATCAGCAAAGAGTGGGGAAACCACGGCGGCAAGAATTCGCCGCACGGCCAATACTGCGAACCTGCGGCATTCCCTACGAAAAAAGGTGCTGATTTCTCGCCCAGACGAGGAGCTTTGACACGGCGGCTCGCAAGGTTGGTCGGGGCCCCCGCGGTTGCTGATCGCTAGTTGGTGAGATGTGCCGTATTATTCGGCACCACCGCCCTCCGACACGAAACCGAGCAGACTTGATGAACCGATTGGCAACCCTCCTCGCTTTAGGATTGGTCACTGTGGTCCTTCAGCAGGGGCGCGCGACCGCAGATGATTCTCAGGTCGTTTCCAGAGATCGACCCAATGTGCTTTGGTTGCTGACGGACGACCAGCGGTATGACTCGGTGCGTGCGTTCAACAAGATGTTGCATGGTCGAGAGATGAGCGAGTTGGGTTACGTGGAATCGCCCAACGTCGATCGGCTGGCAAAGATGGGGACGACGTTTATCAACACCTACTGCCAGGCACAAGGTTGCGCGCCTTCTCGAGCTTCCTTGCACTACGGTCGTTACCCGTTTCGATCAGGCATCTACGAATTCAAGTACCACAACAACAATGCCGAACACTGTCGGCCCACATTGCCCGAGACCATGGCAGAACTCGGCTATCAGACGACACATGTCGGAAAGCTCGGCGTTCGTATCAAGACAATCAAAGGCAAGTGGGCGGCACCGCATCCGATCTATCAGCAGAGCTTCTATTTCAAAGACCTCGCAAAGGATGGGCTTTGCGGTTGGGGCAAAGGTTGGGTGTCGCAAATCAAGGATGTCAAATTTGATGAGCCATTTCGAAGCCTTGAGTTCTTTATGACGCCGTCGGGGGAATTCAAGTACTGTTCGTTGGAGCTTGAGAAACTCATGCCTGAGTTTGCGGGCACGAGTATCCAAACGATGAAAGACTACGATTTGCTTCGCCATTACAACGAGAAAAAGGGCAAGCACGTCGATAGCGGAATGATCTTGGCGGGGGTCAGTTCACGGGAGGCAGGAAAGACCCGTGACGGATACTACGCATCGATCTTTGTCGACTTCCTCAAGAATGAGGATCGTAAGTTCACCGTTGGGTCACGCCAGTACGACGGTGTGGACACGTCCAAGCCGTTGTTTTGTCACATCGGTTTCGACTTTCCGCACACACCTGTCTTGCCACCAGCGGACGATCGAGAGCGGTTTCAACAACACGACTACGAGATTCCGACACTCGACGAGAGGGAACTGGAGACCATGCCGGCGCAGTTAAGGAAGCAAGTTGAAGTCGGCTTCTCGGATCATTTCACGAAAGCTGAGAAGCTCGCGATGGTTCAGGACTATTATGCATTTTGCGCGTACGGTGACAGGCTCATTGGCCAAGCCGCTGATGCCTTCATCGAGTACAGCGAATCGCATCAGCAACCATGGGCGATCGTTTATGTCTGCGGTGACCATGGTTGGAAACTCAATGATCATGGCGCCGTTTCAAAGTTCACTCCCTGGGACGTGGACAGCCACAACCCGATCATCGTGGTCTCTTCCGACAAGGCGGCTTTCCCAGCGGGCAAGGTGGTCACAGCCTTCACCGAATTCGTTGATGTCGCGCCTACAATCCTCGCGATGGGAGGCGCTAAGCTGAAAGAAAAGCAATACGAGTATCTCGATGGATTCAATTTGCGGGGAGTCGCTTCGGGTGAGATCGCCCCTCGCGATTACGTGATCGGTGAAAGCCACGCTGTGATCGGGCCGCGCGCATTCATTCGGACGAAGGACTATGTGTTCTCCATGCAGACTCGTCCGAACAGGAACCGAGGCGAGAACGTCGAGTGGGCTCGAACGGCGACATACGAGGACCTCGATCCCGCGCTTTACCATATGCCGACCGACCCGAAGGAAGTCCGAAATCTCGCATTCGCCTCGGAGCATCAAGACGTCGCTCAAGTGATGCGGAAAAAGTTGCTCGAGATTGTTCTGGGTGACAATCGCATCGAGGTGGATTGGGGCGACAACCGAGCACTCGGCACCAAGGTCTTTCGCAGCAACTTCGCGCCGGGCTCCGACGACAAAAAACTGAAGCTCTAGCTCGTGACAGCCTCGGTGACCGATCCATCTCGTTCAGTCAGTCAGTCAAACTCGGTGAACCGCAATCGCACGAAAAGTGTCAGGCGGGGAGATGGGATCGAACGAATTGAAGGAGCACACGAGTGCCGAAAGCAAAATCACTCAACCTGTTATTCGTTTGCTCGATGAACCAGTGGCGTAGTCCCACGGCGGAGCAGGTTTTTCGCGACCATCCAGGCGTTCAAACACGCTCGCGCGGCACGAATCGCAAAGCACGGCGTACCGTTACCGCTTCCGATCTCGATTGGTGCGACGTCGTCTTCGTGATGGAGGACAAGCATCGTCGACGACTCGAGGATGACTTTCCAGAGTCCTTGGAGAATAAGCCCCTCCATGTCCTCGACATCCCAGACGACTACCAATACATGGATCCCGAGTTGGTGCTTGAGATCCACAGTGGCGTGCTCGCGATTCTCGACCTCTGGGAACAAGACGCCAAGTGATTCGATACAGCGTTGATCGAACGTGATCGACTTGAACGAACAAGTACGGTTTGAGCGGTTCGCTGACCGGTGCGTTGCAAATCAGCTTCCGGCAGTTTTCGGGTGAACGTACCGGAGGGCTCGCGCCTCTACCACCAAAACTGTCAGCGGAACGGCGCGAGCCGTCCGGTCCAACCGAAGCTTCAGCTAGGACTTCCCGCACGCGCCGCGGCTTGAGCTTTCGTAAGTTGCGTCTTACGCCGTTTCCATTTCGCAAGGTACGGCAACGCAAACAGATAGATCCCGGTGACCCACAACACGACCAGAACGATCGCGGTTGGGAAGAAGATCCAAAGCTTGACGGAGTCGTGGAAGAAACTGCCGTCATGCAGACTTTCGATCAAGTCGGATCGCCGATAGGCCACTTGTAGGATCTCGCCGTTGTTGGAGTCGATTTGAATCTCCCAGCGATTTTCGCAACGGATTTTCACGATACCTTTGTTGGGGCGGACGTCGAGTCGATCCACATCGTCCCAGTCGGTGACTTCGCCTTCGGGAACACTTTTGGCGACGGACAGGATTTCGTCGAATGAGAGCGATGCCCCTGTCGCTTCACCTTTCATGGTTGAAGGTTGGATCCATGCCGACTCTTTTTTCAATTGAAGCACAGTCCCGGAGACCAGGATGATCGCGGTCGGGATCAAGATCGCCATCGATCCCCATCGATGGACGAGTCGGTTGAACTTTGAAAACTTCATGCGTATTCGATATCCGTTCGCGGGACGGCAGACGTCGTGTAGGCAACTGGTAGCGCGTTCACCATTCTCTCACCGTAGTTTCTTTCGGGCGAATTGCATCGGCTAGCCCACCGAAAAACGGTCTGCGACGCGTTCCCCAACAGGACTCTGAGGGTTCTTTCGCCACCACCGCCACGGCACCCCATGGTCCGATGAGAACCGGGATTCGAGTTCTTGGTAAACCGACTCGGTTTCAATCCCGGAGGATTGCGGGGCGGGTACCACGCTGCAATCATCATGGCTTCAGGCGGTTTGCAACCCATCCGAGGAGTTTCGAGAGATGCGCGCTTCAATTCGAGTAGCGACGGGGTCAGCCTGTCGATTGGTGTTTGTTCTTTTCGCACTGTCGGTCACGGTCGCCACGCCTGTTGCGGCGCAAACCGTGGGTGAAATTCCACAGTACACGATCGAACAGTTCCTCAAGACGACCAGTTTTCGAGGCGCATCGTTTTCGTCGGACGACAAAAAGATTTTGATCAGCAGCGATCAAACCGGTGTCTTCAATGCCTTTGCCGTCGATGTGGCGAGTGGCAAGCTCGAGCAGCTGACCGAATCCGACCAAGAGTCGATTCTGACGATCGGATACTTTCCCGACGATGAGCGTTTTCTCTACTCCGCGGATCAGGGCGGCAATGAGCTGAACCACGTTTACGTTCGGATGCCGGATGGTTCTGTCAAAGACCTGACGCCCGGCGACAAACTGAAAGCCAATTTCGCCGGATGGTCTGAGGACGATCAGTATTTTTACATCGCTTCGAACAAGCGGGATCAGCGATACTTCGATGTGTATCGATACAAGGTCGCGGACCTTTCTAGCGAGCTGATCTTTCAAAATGACGAGGGCTACTTTCCCGGGACCGTCTCACCCGACGGTCGCTTTATCGCGCTCGATAAGATTGAGACTCGCGACAACAGCAATGTCTTTTTGTTCGATATTGAAGCCAAAACCAGCCGCCTGCTGACCGAGCACGACGGCGATATCAACTTCAGTTCCGCCGACTTCAGCCCAGACGGAAAGCAATTGCTGCTGACAACGGATCGTGATAGCGAGTTTCTCTATCTGGTCAAACAAGATCTCGAGACTGGAAAACGCGAGACCGTCTTTCAAACGGATTGGGACGTACTCGGAGCCGGCTACAGCAAACACGGCAAGTATCTGAGCGTGGCAATCAATCAAGACGCAAAGACGGTTTACAAACTCTATGAAACAGATGGAATGAAGCCCGTTGAACTTCCGGCGATCGCGGGTGCGAGTTTGGGATCGGTTCGACTTTCAGACCGCGAAGACCGACTCGCGATGTACGCCACGAGCGGCAAGATGCCGAGCGATCTCTTTTACTATGGGTTTTCCGATGAGGAACCGCGTCAACTGACGCATTCACTCAATCGGGATATCAAATCAGAACATCTGGTTGACGGCGAAGTGGTTCGATTTGAATCGTTTGATGGCGTGACTGTTCCGGGCATTCTCTACAAGCCTCATCAGGCGAGTAAAAGCAATCCGGTACCCGCGTTGGTTTGGGTGCATGGCGGACCTGGGGGGCAATCGACGCTTGGCTATCGAGCACTGATCCAATACATGGTCAATCACGGCTACTGCGTTTACGCGATCAACAACCGAGGCAGCAGCGGATACGGCAAGACGTTCCAGCAGATGGACGACCAAAAGCACGGTGAAGGCGATTTGGATGACTGCGTCGCGAGCAAGAAGATGTTGATTGCGACCGGATTCGTCGACCCGGATCGGATCGGCATCCTCGGTGGTAGCTACGGAGGCTACATGGTCTGCGCCGCGTTGGCGTTTCGTCCGGACGAGTTTGAGGTGGGGGTGAACATTTTTGGGGTGACAAACTGGGTGCGTACCCTCGGCAGTATTCCGCCCTGGTGGGAAGCGCAGCGGAAAGCACTCGAGAAAGAGATGGGTGATTTCAACGACACCGAATACCTGACCAAAATCTCTCCGCTGTTCCATGCGAAGAACATCAAGAAACCCCTGATTGTCTTGCAGGGAGCCAACGATCCTCGTGTGCTCAAGGTCGAATCCGATGAGATCGTTGCGGCTGTGAAAAACAACGGAGTTCCGGTTCGGTACGAAGTCTTTGAAGACGAGGGGCACGGTTTTCGAAAGAAGGCGAATCAGCTTCGTGGCTATCGAGCCATCCTCGAATTCTGCAACGAACACCTGAAGTGAGATCTGCTCCGCCAACAGAACGTTTGGCTTAGCCCGAATCTACTTGCGAAGAAGGCGACTGCTCACCGAAACGCTGTATCGATGCCATGAACTGGGTCAGTCTTTCTCGGCACAAGTCGCCCTCTTGGCGGACGCCAGAGCACAGGTCGAGTCCGAAAGGTCTGACCTGAGCAACGGCGCTCTGAACGTTCGATTGGGTAATTCCTCCGCCAGGCAACGAGCCCGATCGCGTCGGCACCGCACTGCGAGAGCCGCCTCTTCCATCGAAGAGATGCAGCAAATCTTGACACGCGTTCGCATCATCTTCTTGCCGCCTGTTCGCGCTAAGACGACGTTGCTGCCTCAGCCGTGAGTGTCTTCGTCACTTCATTGGCGACTTGGGAAGTGGTTGCGGTGCCGCCTTGGTCGGCGGTGTGGATCTTCCCGGAATCCAAGGACTGAGCAACCGAAGCTTCAATGAGTCTTGCGGCCCGCGCCAGGTTTGTGTCTCCGTGTCGATCGCCGAGCCATTCGAACATCATTGCTGCCGAAAGAATTGTCGCGATGGGGTTGGCGATGTTCTTTCCGGCAATCTGCGGTGCCGTTCCGTGAGAGGGTTGGAATAAGGCACGGTCGTCACCGATTTCCGCTGACGGTCCAAGCCCGAGTCCGCCGACGATCGCGGCTCCAAGATCAGATAGGATGTCACCAAACTGGTTTTCCATCACCAGTACATCCCATTCGCTCGGCGTCGTCACCATGTAGAGACTCATCGCATCGACGTATTGTGCGTCGGCTTCGATGTCGGGGTATTCCGCCGCGACTTCAAAGAACACTTTGCGAAAGAAGGCGAAGCTCCGAAACACATTCGCCTTGTCGACACAGCTCACTCGACGCTTACCATCGAGTGGTCGACCGTTTCGCTTCTGTGAAAGCCGAAAAGCAAGGTCGACCACACGGCGGGTGCCCTCGCGCGTGATCACGATGGTGTCCGTCGCGAGTTGATCATTGAGCTGACAGCCGCCACCGAACGAAGCGAAGAGGCCTTCGAGATTTTCCCGGATGATGACCATGTCGATGCCGCTTTCTCCGGTGTTCAGCGGCGAGGCAACTCCGGGGAACAACTTGACGGGCCGGACCGCCGCGTAAAGCCCCATCGCGCGGCGAAGTCCCATCATCATTTGTGGTTGGACTTCGGTGCCATCGGGGTTGCGGACATCCGGCAGGCCGATCGCCGCGAGCAATACCGCGTCGGCGTCCATGCACGCGGAGAGAACCTCTTCGGGTAAAGCGGTCCCGTGCTGACGATGGTGTTCGGCGCCGGCCTCACAACGCTGGACGTCAATTGAGACGTCACATACGTTTGCCGCGGCACTCATGACCTGGATCGCCGCGTCATAACATTCCGGACCGATTCCGTCGCCCGGCAAGCCCACTATGCGGTAGTTACGCATCGTTGTTCTCCAGCAGGTTCAAACGCTGAATGCTCTTGCTGGCGATCCAGCCTTGGACACATTGGTCGTAGTCCCGAAAGTGTTCCGTTTGTTTGTGGAATTCGAACGCCTCGGCGTCGGTGTAGGCTTCGTAGAGCACGAACACACTGGAATCGGCTTCGTCTGTCAACACATCGAATCGGTGACACCCCTCTTCGAGTCGAAGGGAGTCGCTTGCCTGGACGAGCATGCGCTCGCGGAACGCATCGACGTGTTCAGGCTTGATCTGAAACGTCACGACGATGGCGAAAGTCGGTTTGCTGGTGGTCATCAGTGTCAGTCGGGAAAACGTTGCTTCAGTTCTTGGACTTGATCGGGGGTGAGAAAGCGCGTTGCTTCGTGTCGAAGGAGCAAGAAGAGCTTGGCGGTCTCTTCGAGTTCCTCAATCGCATTGACTGCGGCATCGAGTGATTTACCGCCAATCACCGGACCGTGATTGGCGAGTAGAACGGCGTGGGCGTCGCGGACCGACTCTGCGACCGCTTCGGCAAGGGACTCATCACCGGGTGGGTAATACGGTACCAGCGGAAGTCGGCCGACGCGCATCACAAAGTACGCGGTGATCGGCGGTAACACATCGTCTGGATTGATTTCGGCTAAGCAGCTCACGGCGACGGAATGCGTCGAATGTAAATGGACGACAGCGGTTTCCTTACTCCGCGCATCGTAGTAGCAACGATGCAAAAAAGCCTCTTTGGAGGCCGGCCTTCCCGATAGCAAGTTGCCAACCGAATCAAGACGGGAAATCTCATCGGGGTCGAGTCTACCAAGACAGCAATTCGTCGGCGTCACCAACATGCCGTCGGGTAGTTTGACACTCAGGTTTCCGGAGCTACCCGCCGTCAATCCACGGTCAAAAAGCGATTTGCCGTGCTCGGCGATCTGCTCGCGCAAGTCGCGTTCATTCATCCGGGGCCTCCGTGACTTCCAGGAAGAAACGTGGACCACCGAAGTTGCCGGACTTGAGCGCCAGTGTCAGATGCGGCGGATGAATCGATGTGATCCACGGCACTCCGGGTGCAATCTCGCTCCCAATGCGAACGACACGAATATGAATCGCCGAAGTCACCGCACCCGATGTTTCACCTCCGGCTACGACGATGCGTTGAACACGAAAGTCCATCAGCCCGCGCGCGATCGCGGCGAACGCATGCTCGATCTGGCGTGACGATGCATCGACACCCATTGCTTGTTGGGCGCGCTTGACCGATTGTGCGTCTTCACCGGAGCAAATCAACAGCGGAACCTCTGATGTTTGGGCCCATTGATCACGACACCAATCGAGTGCACGACTCGCCAGTTCGTCGGCGTTCGAATCCGTTGTCGCGTTGAAGCGATGCACCGGGTACCGGGTTGCGAACGCACCGATCTGGGTCCGCGTCGCGTCGGAGCAACTGCCGGCGAGGATCACGGTGCGACCGCCGCCAAGAGGTGCTGATGATGCATCCCGCTCCGAGTCGCCGCGAGTTTCCTCGAACAGAATCCTTCCCCAGTGGCCCGCGATCGCGGAACCTCCGGTCAGAAAATGATGTTCCTTTGCTGCGGTTGCGACGCGATTTAGATCTTCATCAGTGATGGCATCGACAATCACATGTTGCCGAGTTTGATTCGGCGGCGGATCGTGTAGTTTCCATGACGTGACCTCTCGTTCGGATTGCGCTTGCAGCACTCGAACGAGATTGCCGTCGGTCATCGGGTTGAGAGGATGGTTTCGCATTCCACTTTCGTGCAACACGATGCCATGCACAAACAAGTGACCGCAGTAGACGGTTCGACCGTTTTCGGGAAACGAAGGACAGAAGAGCGTGGTTTCGTTTCCAAGGTCGTTTGCCAGCGCGTCGGCAACCGGACCGATGTTGCCACTCGGCGTTGAGTCGAATGTCGAGCAGTATTTAAAAAAGTAGCGTTGAACACCGAGTTCTTGCAGAACGCGCAATGCCGCTCGCGAAACGTCAACCGCGTCCTCCGAGGCAATGGATCGCGATTTGAGTGAAATCACGACCGCATCGGCGTCGCGCAGTGATTCGGGATCGTCCGGCAAACCGAAACACTGAATCACATTCAACCCGGCTCGCACGAGCATCGAAGCTAAATCGGTGGCGCCGGTAAAGTCATCGGCAATGCAGCCCAAAAGCGGCGTTTTCACCAGCCATCCTCCATCGCGATCGCGCGAACGGGACAGCCGTCGCCGCCAACGATTCGTAGCGGCAGTGCAACAAAGTCAACGAGCGGCTGTGTCAGTTCATCGAGATGGGCGAGCCCCTCCACGATTCGAACTCCGCCACGAAAGAGAATCTGATGGACTTCGGTGACTTCTTCGAGGTTGTTGACGTCGGCGACCGAAGGTGGCTCCACACCGAGCAATGCGACTCCCGTCTCGCCGAGCCACCGCGCGAGTTCGACCGAGATGCGTGGTAATTCATCGCGATATTCGGGCGTCCCGTACCGTTGATGCCAATCGGTGCGGAGTAACAGACGATCGCCGGAAGCGACGTGTCCGACGCGCGACAGAATGTCTTCCACCGTGATTCGTTGCCGCGGTTCGATCGGTGCCAAGTTCACAACCTTTGCCGGGCCGCACCAAGCCGAAAGATCCAGCTGATCGAGCGATTTCCCATCGGTAAGAAAATGGCTCGACGCGTCGGTGTGCGTGCCCGCGTGTGAATAGAGAGTCAGCGTCGTCGCGTTCCAGCCATCTCGCTCAACGGTCTTGGCCGTTGAAATCTCGACGCCTGGCATCTCACCTGAGACCGGTAGACTCAGGTCGATGATCCGGCGCTCTGGCGATCCGTTCAGAAAGACTCTTCGCTTGGTCCGATCCGATTCGTAGATGGCTTCGACGACCCGCAACGAACTCAGGTACTGAGCCAGCGAAGTCTCGCAGTCGGTGTTACCATCGAGCGTGTCAAGAAAATGTTGCAAACACGCGAGGACGCAGTCACCGGCAAAACCACGCTGAGGCCGTTCGTACACGAACTCAAACGGTGCTTCTCCGAGCGGCTTGATCGTGATCGCGCCTTCATGATTCAGCCAAAGACTCCCGCCATCGCATTCGACCAGAAGATCGCCGAACGTGTAGCGAGGGTTTTCAGCGAGTGATTCGTTGTAGCGGTTCGCATCCCAGATCGCCCGTCCGCCGCCGGTAAACTCAAATTGAATATGCCCCGTGTCTTCGCCAACGATGACGTCATTGAGTCGACGAAGGTCTGCTGCGCAAGAACGAATTTCGCCTCCGAGATAGCGAAACGTATCCACGAAGTGGATTCCGGTTTCGTGGACCAGTAAACGCTCCATCGTTCGAAAGTAAGGCTGTCGCGCGAGATAAGCGTCGTCGCCCCATCCATCGCCCATTCGACTTCGCATCTCGATCGTGTGCAGTTTTTGACCGACGACGCCCCGATTCAAGATGCGCTTGATCTCCCGATACCAAGGCTGGAATCGAAAGTTCTCGTGCACCATGAACGTCAGCCCGGATTCACGGACGACGCGTTCGATCTCGAGCACCGTGGCAAAGTCGTTGGCCAACGGCTTTTGGCAAAGGATCGGTAGGCCCTGTTCTGCAATCAATTGGATCAGTTCCAAACGGCCGGTCGGCGGCGTCGCAAGATCGACGAAGTCAAAGTCACCGCTCTGGAGCGTCGCTGCGAGGTCGGTACTGGTCGAAGGCACAGCGTACTTTGCAGCAGCCGCGTTGGCCTTCGAATCATCAACGTCACAGATGCAAGCGATTTCGGCTCCGTCGAGTCTTGACCAAGCATCGAGATGAAACTCGCTGAAGTAACCGGCGCCGACGAGCAATCCGCGACGAACGGTGGACGCGTTCGTCATGCCTGTTCCCCGATCGGCCTGGAGGGGTTGATCAACAGCCAGGCAAAGACGGCTGCCAGATTGAGACCGGCGGCAACGTAAAAGTAGGGCAACGGCGAGTCGTTGTTCCACGCGAGCATGTAGGGGAACGCGAGACTGGTCACGAACGACCCGACGTTCCCCGCCATATTCATGGTCCCTGAAACCACACCGGCATTGGACTTGCCAATGTCGACGCAGGTTGTCCACGACGGCGGCAGTGTCATGTCGGCACCGAAAATGCAAAGGCTGAAGAGCAAGGAAGACGTCAGTGGTGTCGTTGCGTAGGCGCTGCCGAGAATGCCGACCGCCGCCAGTGAGAAACCGACCATCGCTGGAAGCCGACGCGAGAGCATCCAACGTCCCGAGGAATAAAGTCGATCGACCCACCAGCCCGAAGCCCAGCACCCCAACGCGCCGCACAACATCGGCACGGCCGCGAAGAGACTGGCCTCCATGCCGGTCAGGTCATAACGTTCCTTGAGTCGTGGAAAGAACCATGTCAGTCCAAAGAAGAAGACAAAGTTGGAAGCGAAGTACTGAGTGCAGATCAGCCAAATGGTGCTCGAACTTGCAAGGATGCCAACACTGATCCGCGGCGTCTCGGCAGGTGCCGTCTCATCGGCGCTAGTCGTCTGCTGTCGTTCGTCGAGGATGAAGTCGCGTTCTGACTCGGGAAGCCATTTCGCGTCGGTGGGTTCGTCTCGAAAGAACAAGAACCACGCGACCGCCCAAACGAACCCGATCCCCATCAAAGCGACGAATGTGCCGCGCCAACCGAATTGCAAAATCATCCAAGAGATGAGTGGCAACGTGACGGCAGCACCGAGACGCGAGCCGGAAAAATTGATGGCCTGAACTCGCCCACGTTCTTTCATGGGAATCCAAGAAAACACGGCCCGAGACATTCCCGGAAAGGCTCCCGCTTCACCGGCGCCGAACAAAAAACGGACGGCAAGCATCGAGAGGTAGCTGTTTGCTACGGACGTCAGCCCGGTAAAAATCGACCAAACCGTGACGATCGCTGCCAACACGCGGCGTGGACCGAGGCGATCGGCGAGCCAACCGCTCGGTGTCTGCATCAACGCGTAACCGAGCGCGAAAGCACTGAAGACCCAACCCATCTGGATCTCGCTGAGCCCGAGGTCACTGGCGACATCATCTTTCGCTGCCGAAATGCAAACGCGATCGACGTAGAGCAACACCGAAAGCAGGAAGGTCGCAAGAACGATGAGCCACCGCATAGCAGTCCAAAGCATTGATCGAGGACCGCCCTCGCGCTCACCGAAACAATTACGGTGACTCGCATCGAAAAGACTCGGCGGCACGCAGAGTCTATTCGCCCGGAGTGTGGTCTGCGAGACGTGGTGCGGCGATCACCTTCAGCGCTGGCCAGCGAAATGATCTTGCGGGAGTGCGGTATGTGACCCGTGGGCACAGCGTCGCGAAGCCACCGGGTTCCGGGGGCGTGTCGTCAGAACCGGGTAGCAACCAGTACGGACACGGCGAGCACATCGAACCTACGCGAGCATGTCGAAATCGATCAGCGGATCATCACCTTCATCATCGGACTCCTCCGCAAACCAAGCATCAATCGCCGCGTTTGCGGGGCGAACGCTGTTGTCAACAACGTCACTAGTCGACGCCTTGGGTGTCGTGGCGAACGTCTCAGGCGACGTGTTCACGCGATCCAGGTTCTGGGGATCGTTCGATGCCACTCTGATCATGTCGGATGCCGCGCCATCGAACGTCGCGCGAACGCGCGTGGTGCCGGTTCCGCTGGACGCCGGAATGGTCGCCCGTGTTGCCCCGACGGACGTCAATCCTGCCGCCGCATATGCCACCGAGTAAGAAGCACTGACGTTCCCGATTGCATCACTTCCGTTCGAGGTGCCGACCGTCCCGCTGGATAAAAGTTGGCGAAGCTCACTCGATGTGAGGTCCGGATTGGCTGAGAGTGTGAGCGCCGCGATGCCCGCGACATGCGGGCTCGCCATACTTGTGCCGCTTAGCGATGCGTAGCGACCTCCGAGAGTGGTGCTGTAAATCCCAACGCCTGGCGCATCGATCTGGACGCCACGGCTCGAGCCGACGTCGTTGCTGAATCCCGCGATGTTGCCGCGTGAGTCGTGCGCTCCGACCGAAAGCACGCTCGTTGAATTAGCGCTGTGCCGAGCGGGATAACTGGGCTGCGAAGCCGATTCGTTGCCCGCCGCTGCGACGACGAGGGAGCCGAGTGAGGTCGCGTATTCGATTGCCGACAAAATGCGTGAGCTGTAGCCACCGCCAAGGCTCAAGTTGATGATTTCGGCGCCGATGTCGGCGGCATAGCGAATGCCGGCGGCGACGCTCGAGTCGGATCCGCTACCGGAATCATTCAGAACCCGAACAGGCAGAATCTTTGCGTCCGGTGCAATGCCGGTCGCGCCGCGTCCATCGCGTGCGGCGGCGACGGTGCCGGCGACATGCGTTCCATGTCCATTTCCGTCATCCGGTCGAGCGTCGCCGGACACAAAGTCATAGCCCGAAACGTCATCGACGTAGCCGTTGCCATCATCGTCGATTCCGTTGCCCGCGATCTCACCCGGATTGACGTAGAGGTTGTTGACTAGGTCGGGATGATCCAAGTCGACACCCGTGTCAATCACTGCAACCGTGACGCCCTGACCGGTATAGCCTGCCGCCCAGGCCTCGGGAGCTTCGACCGCATTGACGTTCCAATCCGAATTTCCGCCGTAGTAGGCGACATCGGCGAGAGGCTGGACATTCGACGGATTCGATGCGGAATCCGGCGCCGGTGATGTCGGGCTCGGTGTCGTTGCACCGGGATCGGTTGGCGACGTATCCGCGGGTGTTGTCGGAGTCGGTTCGGATGGCGTCGGTGTGAGCGTGTCCGCTTCGACGCTGAGGCTGACGCGGTAGCTGATATTGGAGAAGGAGACTGCCGCGATCGCGATGTAATACTCACCCGCGGCCAGCGTGCCCGAAAGCGATTCGCTCAAGCGACTGATGTTCGTCGAAGAACCGAGCAGGTTTCCGTCGCCGTCGAGCACGTAGATGTCGGCATCGCGATTGAGGCGATCAAGACGAACGGCAACGTCGGAACGTGATTCGACATCGAAGCGTATCACGTCGACCCTGTCCCGCCAGGAAAGCGTCCCGTTGCGAGCAATGTCGCCGCTGACGGTTCCCAAGTCGGCCGCGGTTTCGCGTGTGCTTCCCGCATCGGCAGTGATGATCTCACCCGAGCTTTCGATGGCGGATCGCGCAGCGTCGGCGACTTCACTCGGCAAATCGACGCCACCTGGGTCAGGCAACGTTTCGCAGCCATCACCCATGAGCAGGTTGCGATTCTCGAGTGTTTCAAGCCGCAGGGATCTTGGGTGCGATGTCGCACGCGAACGCGTTCGTCGATTCATGACATGCCGTTCAAGAGGAGTACGAGATGGCTATCTGGAACGGTAGAAGATCCCGTTGCCTGACACACCCTCAATCTATCGAAAAACAGGGCGCGATTGCCGCCAAATGAAATGCGTTTCAATTGCTCGCACCCGCCGCAGACGCGATTCGGAAAACGAGGCGAATTGCCGGGGGATTTGCTGACTACTAGGACGAGACTGGATTCGTTTCGTCACGCAAATTCAGGAGAGAATCACCGCTTTCATCGAGTCACCGTGATCGCGTAGCCGCCACGGTTGTCACCGCGCCCGGCCAAATGATCATTGACCCGAAAAACCAGCCAGCAATGCTGCTCAACGTTGATTTCCAGGCTGTTTTCAAGAGTTTGGATATCGAGTGGGCGCAGTTCCTTTTGTTCGCTTGTTGCGTTGGGTAATTCAGCGACCAGCAACTGGCCGATCGGTCGACCACCCGCGTATTCGATCGTGACCCCCGATGGTTCGCTGATCCAGGGTTTGGGCGTGTCTGCGAGCGTGCAGCGTCCTGCAGCGCGAAGAGAGAGTTTCGTGCCTGGTGCGAAACGAATGCCCAGTGATTGCCAGCCCTCGTCCGCGGCGATCTCGACACTTACCGGCCGACCATCCCAAAGCGGGTCCGACATGGCCAAGGCCACACGTTCTCGTTTCCAATCAAATCCGTAGTCCAGCGTCTCGGCGAGTAGCCGCCAGCGCGCCTGAACGATCGGCCACTGAGCCCTCAATTCACTCCGCATGGTTTGCGTGAACGCTTCGGTTCGATCGTTCCCGTTGCGTGCCGCTTTCAGGTACGACCCACGGTACTCCGGATATTCGGTCAGGAGCATTGCGACGGCCCAACTCCATCCGTAGGACTCGACATCGCTCTTGAGATCCAGGGGGTATTCGAGGACGCGATCGATCGTCGGAACGCCGCCGCTGCCGCGTCTCTGGGTCATCAATTTGAATCGGCCCCAAAACGGAACCGCGTCTCGTGAGTCCGGCACGACATTGATGCGCACATCGGCTCCGGCATCACGATGGACAGACAGCAACTCGGCGAGACCTTCGGCATACCACGAAGGCCCCGTGCCGCCGAACTGGTGAATCGCAAGTGCATGAACGCCCTCATGCAAGAGCAAGTGTCGGGTGTAGTACTCGCTCGACTGACGCCGCACCCAGATGTTGTCGCCGAGCGCGTAACCGAAGGGGATGCTGAGCTCGAGAGGCAAGTCGCCGGAAGCACGAAACGCGTCGACATCATTCATCACACACGCTTTGACCTTCCATCCACGTAGCGAGCCTCGCGGAATTCCCCAGAAACGTTGCCACTGTGGCACGGCCGCGTCGAATGACTGCACGAGGAGTTCAAGTGACTGCCGCGAACCGGAGTCGGCGAGTAGAACGATATGTTCGCCTTCGACGGTTTGGAAAGGCTGCGCCGAGGGGCAATCACTCGCGAACAGTAAGGCTGGTAGACTGATCAGAACGAATGCCAAGACTCCGCGGCGCAGACAACCAAGGTGCCTGCGCTCGCGCACACTCCACCGAACGTTTCCTAGGGATCGATTCATTGCATCATTCTAAGCAACCGTCACCTCTGAGACGACGGTCCACACCAACAACGTGGTGTGGTTTCTGTATCGCGTTGCTCTTCGTTTCGGTGTTGGCCGGTTGCGTCACGCGAGCAGAATCGGACATCGTCGTCTACTCCGCGCTGGACGAACCGTTCGCCACACCCATCTTTGCGGCTTTCGAACGGACGACCGATCATGAAACCGGTGTCGTCGCAAAGTTTGATGTCGAATCGACGAAGACCGTGGGTTTGGTCAACCAGATCATCGCGGAGGAGAAATCACCGGTCTGTGACTTGTTTTGGAACAACGAAATTTTGCACACCGTTCGGTTGCAGAAGCTCGGCATGCTGAAGGCTCGTGATTGGGATGTCCCTTCAACATGGCCAACGGACATGATCGCGAGCGACGGGACTTGGTGTGGTTTTGCAGCGAGGGCACGGGTGTTGATCGTCAACCGAGAGTTAATCGATTCGGAAGAAGACTATCCGACCAGCGTTCGCGATCTCGCCGATCCGAAATGGAAGGACAACTGCGCCATGGCGCGGCCCTTGTTTGGAACCACCGCGACACACTTTGCGGTGCTTCGAGTCCGTGACGGTGAAGCCGAAACACTTAATTTCTTGAAGGGGATCGAAGACAACGCCGTGATTCTCTCCGGCAACAAACAAGTCGCGCTCGCAGTCGCCTCCGGTGAAGTCGCTTGGGGTTTGACGGACACCGATGACGCCGTGATCGAAAGGGACCGTCGACGCCCCGTCGCGGTCGTGTTTCCCGACCAAGCACCGGATCAGCCCGGCGCCATGCGAATTCCCAACACGCTGGCGATCCTCAAAGACGCGCCGCATCCGGTCGCCGCCGACAAGCTCGCGGACTACTTGTTGACTGCAAAAACGGAAGAGCGTTTGGCCATGGGCGATAGCAGTCAAATTCCGATTAGTCCTCAAAGTGAGTACCGACCGCGCGTGATGCCGAAAACGCCGGTACGCTGGATGAAAGTCGACTTCGAAAGCGCGGCCGAAAACTGGTCCGATTGGGCCTCTCAAGTGCTGGAGATTTTCCCGGACTAGCCGAACAGCGAAACTCGTGGCCTCAACCCACGGTTTGGGTTGGCGGTGTTCACGCAACGACGCCGCGTTCCCGTCGTCCGGCTTTCCCAAACGGTAGGAGGCAAACGATGGATTACGAGACTGAACTCGATATCGATTCGCGTGCTCATGCGGTTGTCGACAATGCGATCAACATGTTGGTCGCTTGCGGAATGACATTGGACCGACGCGAGACCAAGGAAGCGACGCTGAGTGGGCCCGGACTCCGTAGCACCAATCAAAATCCGATTCTCGGAGTGACTTCGTTGCGTCTGATCGAACGAGATCATCCGAACTCTCGAATCATCATCCACGCCGATCTTGGCGGTGTTCGGTGGTTGGGCAAGTTCATGATTCGTTTGCCTCTGCTGATGACACTCGGATTCCTCGCGCTCTATGCGGCGTTCGAGTTTGCCGGCCCACAACTGGGTTTGCCTGTTGTCCCGCCGATTGCGCGATGGACGACCCTCGGGGCCATTGTGTTCTCCGCAATGCCGTGGTTTTTTATTCGTCCATCCGCGATACGAAAACTCACCCAAAGGACAGAGCAGGCGATTGAGAACTTGATTCGGAGTGCCGACCGTCAGGCGAGCTGTGAACCGCCGGAACCGGTCACGGTCGATTAAACTGAACGCGGGTGCGTCGTCGCACCGTTTTCGTTTCCTCGATCCATGGGATGCGCATGCTCCGCCATTCTGCTGTCGCATGTCTACTCTTCGTTTTCTCGACACTCGCACGAGCTGAGTTCCCTCCGCCGACAAACTCAGAGCCTTTGCCCGAGGCGACGCGGATGCCGGCGGAGCAGGCGGCCCGCGACATGAAGCTGCCCAATGGCTTTCGTGCTTCGGTTTTCGCGGCCGAGCCGGACGTTCAGAATCCGATCGCGATGTCCTGGGATCAGCGCGGTCGGCTTTGGGTCGCGGAAAACTATACCTATGCCGAGCGATCGCAAAAGTTTGATCTGACCCTCCAAGATCGCATCGTCGTATTTGACAACACGACGGGCGATCACTTTGAAACGCGGACGGTGTTTGCGGACAACCTGCAAATGTTGACCGGGATCGAAGTGGGACGCCGCGGCGTTTGGGCGATTTGCCCTCCGAAACTTCTGTTCATTCCTGATGCCGACGCGGACCTGGTACCTGATGGGGAGGCTCGCGTGGTGCTCGATGGATTCGAAGTCGCCAAGCAAAACTATCACAATTTTGCCAATGGGCTTCGGTTTGGTCCGGACGGTTGGCTCTATGGTCGATGTGGCGGATCGTGCCCCGGAAGGATCGGTGTTCCCGGAACGCCCGATGAAAATCGTTTGGCACTCGAGGGTGGCATCTGGCGTTATCATCCCGAACGCGAAACCGTCGAAGTGCTCAACAGCGGCACGACCAACCCCTGGGGTCACGATTGGAATTCAGTCGGCGAGATGTTTTTCGTCAACACGGTCAACGGACACCTTTGGCACTTCATTCCCGGCTCGCACCTCAAGCGTCCTTTCACGCTCGACCCGCAACGCCGCACTTTCGAGTTGATCGATTTCCACGCCGATCACTGGCACTTCGACACCAGCGGGAGTTGGACCGCGTCTCGTGACGGAGCCGCGAACCAATACGGCGGTGGTCATGCCCACAGCGGAACCATGATCTACGAAGAGCACACGTGGCCGGCCAAATATCGCGATCGATTGTTCACGCTGAACTTTCATGGTCGGCGCGCCAATCAAGAGATCTTGCGACGAAAAGGAAGTGGTTATGTCGCAAGTCACGCCGATGATTTCTTCCTCGCTGCGGACACCTGGTTTCGCGGCATGGATCTCTCCGCCGGGCCCGACGGGAACGTGTTTGTCATCGATTGGAGCGACACCGGCGAATGCCACGAACACACTGGCGTGCATCGAACCAGCGGCCGGATCTTCAAGATCAGTTACGAAGGCTCTTCCGCAACTAAGCAGCCCGAGCTTGGCGAATGGACCAACCGTGCGATCGTGGACGCCATCGTCAGTGGAAGCAAGTGGCATCGCCGGCAGGCGCGACTCGTGTTAGCTGATCGTATCGCAGAGGGGGATCGATCTTGCATTGCCATGCTCAAGCAAGCGTTCGAATCGGCAACCGCCTTCGAGCAAAAGCAACCGCTCTTGATGGCGCTGTACGCCAATGGTGAAATCACCGACGAGACTTTATGGGAGACTCTGACAAGTGACGACGAGCACCTGCGGGCTGGAGCGATTCGACTCCTCGTCGACGCTTTGCCGGCCGACGACGCGATGGGGGCCGATTGGAAATCGGAGGCGATCCGGAAACAGTCGCTTGGACGCGCCAATGACATTCTTCCGGGGCTGATCAAAACGGCCGAGTCGGATTCGTCGGCGCTCGTTCGGCTTGCACTCGCTTCGTCCCTCATTCGTTTGCCGCTCGAAGTCCGGCCGCAGTTGGCATCCGCGTTGGTCCGCCATGGCGAAGACACTGGCGACCACAATTTGCCGCTCGTGATCTGGTACGGGCTCATGCCATGCGCGTCGGACGCGACCGCACTCGCCGGTGTCGGTGCGCGATGTGAGCTTCCGACCACGCTCCGCTTGATTGCCCGATGCCTTGCCGAGGAGTGTGAGCGACAACCGCGGGCACTCGACATGTTGTTGGAGTCGTCACTCAAACGCGACGTCACGCATCAGGTCGCTGTCCTGCGTGGAATGGTGGAAGGCTATGCCGGTTGGCCGTCGGCACCGAAGCCACAGAGCTGGGATGCCTTCGCGGCATCGGCACATCGTGGGACCGAAGGGTTGGTCCGAGAGTTGAGTAGCTTGTTCGGTGACGGCCGAGCGTTGAAAGATCTGATCGCGACCGCTCAAGGCAAGGGTGACGTGAGCCCCGAGATACAGCTCGGAGCGCTAAATCGCCTCGTCGAGCTCAATCCGCCGGGACTTCGTGAGCTGTGTGAGTCCCTGCTCGGCAACGCACGTGTGAACGTGGTGGCAGCGAGGGGGCTTTCAAAATTCGAGGACCCGGGAATCGCGACCGCGCTCATCAAACGGTACGGCCGTTTCCGTGCACCCTATCGTCCGCAAATCATTTCGATCCTCTCGTCACGCAAGTCGTTCGCGCATGCTTTGCTCGATGCCATCGGCGAGAAACGCATTCCGAAACAGGATCTGACCGCGTTTGATGTCCGGCAAATTTTGGCTTTCGAAGACACCGAACTCAGGGCGAAAATCGGCGAGGTGTGGGGAGAGATTCGTGAGTCGAGTGCCGAAAAGCGGGCTCAGATGGAGCGTCTGAAAGGGCGGCTCGATTCAAAAACGTTGGCTGCCTCGGATAAATCGAATGGCCGCGCCCTGTTCAAAAAGAATTGCCAGAACTGTCACCGTCTCTATGGAGAAGGTGGGCAGGTCGGGCCAGACCTGACCGGTGCAAACCGGAGCGACATGGATTACCTGCTCGGCAACATCATCGACCCGAGTGCCGTCGTCGACAAAGACTATCGGATGACGGTGTTGCTGTTGGACGATGCGCGAATCATCAGTGGACTTGTTATCGACAGAAATGACAAGACGACCAAGATTCAAACGGCAACGGAACAACTCGTTATCAGCAACGATTCCATCGAGGAAGAAAAGCTAACGGAGAAGAGCCCGATGCCGGAGGGCATGTTGGATAACCTCTCCGAGAAGGATATCAACGACCTCATCGGCTACCTCAGTCACCCGAGTCAGGTTGCTCTTCCCTGAGGAGTGGATCTACTTCGGATAGCCGTATTCCGTATTTGCGATATCAAAGTCGCTCTTGCTCAATCCAATATTGGTTTTGAGGTCGAGGTATTGATAGGACTCGATCAACGGCGGTTTGTCTCCACCACCCCATCCAAAGCTTCGGTAGCTGAGTATCAAAAGTTGCTCGGGGTCGTAGACAATTTCGGCGAGTGAGAAATCGTCTTCGTCTCCGCTTGGCCTCGCATGGACGACTTGGATAAGCTCACAAATTCTTCCGTCGAATTCATGGTCGCGAGTGATCGTGACCTTTGTTTCCGGGTTGTCGAGATCGCGTTCGCCGCGTTCGATCAATTGCTCGACCAACCGGACGAGGCCCATTTCAAAGATCGGGTACTTCTGGCCCGCCATCGCGATCATCCCGGTCGGGTCTAGCGGGATCGTTGTCATGTTCATCGGAAAGGTGGTTTCGTGCACCATCATCTTTCCGTTGTACAAGTCTTTACCCCAGATCACCTCGCGACCCGCGTAGGACTCGGGAAGGTTGAAGTGCAGGTAGATACGCTTCGGCGCGTCGAGTGTTTCGTTACGCATGCGTGTCTGAATCTTGATCTTGTACTCGTAGACTTCACCGAGCTTACCCGAGGAGTCCTGTTCTTGTTGGACAAACCGAGCGGTGTAGTCGTGTAACGACGTTGCCATTGCGTCTCGAGAACGGGAGGCCAACTCGAGTACTTCTGCGATTGAGGAGGCACGCGTGAGTGGTGGTTCGCCGGATCCGTCGTCGCTCGCGTCGACCGTATTCACCGTCGGCGCCGCTTCTTGTTCAACGGGTGCGGAACGCGTTCCAAAATAGAGCCCGACCGCCGCGAGCGGGAGCAGGATCAGCATCCATTTCCGCCAGGAAGGGGTTCGCTTCGTTGGACCTTCTGTTGTCATGTCTTGCTTCAAGTCTGGAAGAAAAAAAGGGCCGTCCCAATCAAGGAACGACCCTCTCTGAATCGTCGCTAAGCGTTCTTTGATCAGAACGCCGCACCTGCTTGTTGGCCGGCGATCGCGGCCGCGGCAATCGCTTTGACCAAGCCTTCACCGATCGTGATTTTGACGTCCGATCCGTTCGGGATCGAGTCCGAAATCACGGTGAAGTCGCCTTTGTCTTGCGAGCTGCTCAGAGCCCCGATCATGGCGGCAATGCCGTCGTTTGCCTCGACGGACTGAGCGAATTCCATGATTGGCAACAACTTCATCTTGAACTGACCGAGCGGCCGGTCCGAGGAGGTGTCTTTGCCGCCCGAGCTGATGAATTCCTTCAACAGGTTGGCACTGTCTTTTCCGAGGCACATGTAAACTGCCTTGGGTGCCGTTCCGATGTAGATCTGAAGCTTTTCGCCGAAGACCTTGCGGGCTTCGTCTTCCGATGCCGGCACGTCAGCCTCGATGACGTGCATCGTGACGCCGTTGTAAGTTCCGATGTCGAACTTGAATCGGGGGGCTTGCGGCGAGTCCGGAACTTCTTTGGCGAGGTCTTTTGCAAGATCAGCCACTTTCGATCCGTCGGCGACGAACATGCCGAGTACGACTTGCATTTTGTCTTTGCTGGCGAGCATCATCCCACCGGCGTCCGATTTTCCTTCCGCGATCGAGTCGAGCAAAATGTCCGCAAAGCGGCTGATGTACAGATCGACTTTTGCGAGTTGTTCTTCGCTGAGACCACCGTCGTTGCTCAACGCGCTCTGGACCATCGCAATTGAATTCTCAATGCTGTCCTTCGATTGCTGAATGACCTCGGGGCCGATGGAAGCCGCGCTGTGGAAGTAGGCCGCCGCGTCGTCGCGAATCACCGACGAGAATTGCGAGGGGATCGCTTGTTGGCTGCCGTACATCGCCGCCATTTGGCTGCCGCCGACCGCCGTGAACGAGAAATCGATGGCGATGTTCTTGGCGGATTGGTCGATGTTGATTCCGAAGTTCAGTTCGTCCGAATCCTGGATCATCTGTTCCAGTTGAACGATCGAATTCTCAGCCATCGCTCGCGTTTGGTCGCCGTTGGGCTGAGCAGCGAGTGCTTGTTCG
>JBCBOT010000017.1:0-56862 GCA_039821165.1 Planctomycetota bacterium
CGAGTGGAACGTTGAACTCCTCTGCCACGATTTTCGCCAAGTCGGCAACGCTGACCGGTTGGTCTGCGCCGAGGTTGAACACCTCGCCGTTGGCGTCGGCTGTAAAGGGTGACGAGAGAACTGGATCGAGGAGGTCGCCGACATAGGTGAAGGCTCGCTTCTGTGTTCCATCACCGAACACGGGCAGCGGTCGATCTTGCATGATGCGGTTCATGAAGATGCCGACGACATTTCGATATCGGTCTCCGATATTCTGGTATTCGCCGTAAACGTTGTGTGGGCGGAAAACAGTGTACGAAAGTCCGAACAGTTCACGTGCGGATTGGAGGTCCAACTCCACCGCGAGTTTGGAGATGCCATAGGGGTCTTCGGGTTGCGGAACGGTGTCCTCCCGCATCGGCACTTGCCCGCTCCCATAAACGGCGATGGAGCTCGTGAAAACGAAGTGTTTGACCCCCGTCTTTACGGACTCGTTGATCAAGTTCACGCTGCCGATGAGATTGTTTTGGTAGTTGAATCGGCGAATAAAATGGCTGAGGCCTTCCGCTGCATACGCGGCGAGGTGGAAAACGTAATCGAAGGCGTGTGATGCAAAGAGGTCGGAGACAACCTGCGGATCCACCACACTGCCCTCGACAAATTGGACCCTGGGATGGTCTGGCAGGTTGTCACGGAAACCGCCGGACAAATCGTCGAGCACAACGATGCGGAACTCGTCGTAGCGTGAATCAGAGATCAAACCACGGACGACGTGGGCACCCATAAAACCCGCACCGCCGGTTACAAGCACGCTGCGGTTCGTCTTACTCATCGTCGTAACACTGGTTTTGGGGAACAGACACCAACCTTCGGATCGTATCGAGATACGCTAGTCGCGTGAAGTGCGGCACGCAGCGCATGGTTTCGTCGAGTCAACAATCATTTGGGTAGCGTTTCTTGCGATGACCGCAATTCTGGGAATCTCTGCGTACTACCACGATTCCGCAGCCGCACTCCTTGTTGACGGCGAATTGGTATCGGCGGCCCAGGAGGAGCGGTTTTCGCGTAAAAAGCACGACGCATCTTTTCCAGTCCAAGCGATTGCCTCGTGCTTGAGTCAGGCCGGAATCCAAATGGAGGACGTGGACTATGTCGGTTTCTATGAGAAACCGCTTCTAAAGTTTGATCGCCTGCTTGAGACCTATCTCTCGTTTGCCCCACGAGGGTTGCGTTCATTCGTCAAAGCGATGCCAGAGTGGGTGGGGAGGAAGCTTCGTTTGCGACGCGAGATTCAACGCGGTTTGGGGGGGCGGTTCAATAAGCGGATCGTGTTCTGCGAGCACCACGAGTCGCATGCCGCAAGTGCGTTCTATCCGTCGCCCTTCGAAGAGGCGGCTGTGATGACGATGGATGGCGTTGGTGAGTGGGCGACGGCGAGTTTGGGTGTCGGCATCGGCAATCGACTGCAAATCGACAAAGAGATTCGTTTCCCGCATTCGCTCGGTCTGTTGTACAGCGCGTTCACGTATTACACCGGCTTTCGAGTCAACTCGGGCGAATACAAACTGATGGGGTTGGCTCCTTATGGAACGCCGAAATATGCCGATGTGATCCGCGATCGTTTGATACGAATTCGCGATGATGGTTCGTTCTCAATGAATCTCGACTACTTTGGATATTGCCATGGACTCACGATGACGTCGTCCCGTTTTCATCGTCTGTTTGGTCGGGAACCAAGAAACCCGGACACGACCATCGAAACGCTCGACAAGGACCTCGCAGCTTCGGTTCAAGCTGTCACTGAAGAGGTCGTCTTGAAATCCGCAAGACACCTCCATGAGCGATCCCGAATGCGCAACTTGTGTCTTGCCGGCGGCGTGGCGCTGAACTGCGTTGCCAATGGTCGTCTCGCTCGTGAAGGGCCGTTCGACAAGATTTGGGTGCAGCCAGCATCCGGTGACGCGGGCGGTGCGGTTGGGGTGGCGTGGTTGATCTGGCACGAGCTGTTAGAAAAACAACGCCGTCCACATGCGGGCGATTCCCAACGCGGCAGTTTGTTGGGTGATTCTTTTTCGAGTGAGGAAGCATCCAAACGTCTGGATCAACTGAACGCGGTTTATCAAAAAATCGACGACAACGATTCATTCCTCGAGCGTGTCGTGGACCTGCTTGAGGCCGGCAAGGTCGTGGGTCGCTTTCAGGGAAAAATGGAGTTTGGGCCGAGAGCACTCGGTAATCGCAGCATCCTTGCGGACGCTCGCAGCTCGACGATGCAAGTAGCGCTCAATGCCAAGATCAAGCGTCGGGAGTCGTTTCGCCCGTTCGCGCCGGCAATCCTTTGCGATCGAGTTCATGATTACTTCGAAGTGCCGGAAGGAATGGAGAGTCCTTACATGATGTTCACTTTCGACGTGCATGAATCACGCCGCTTGGGAGGTTCATCGTCCAGTTCCGAGCAGCGAATGACGGAAGCTCGAAGCGAGATACCGGCGGTGACTCACGTCGACTATTCGGCACGAATTCAAACCGTCGATGCTCAACGGAATCCGCAGTTCGAGGGGCTTCTTCGTGCATTCGAACGTCGGACCGGCTGTCCGCTCTTGATCAATACCAGTTTCAACGTTCGTGGCGAACCGATCGTGGCGACGCCCGAAGATGCGTATCGGTGCTTTATGGCAACCGAAATGGACGCGTTGGTTGTCGAGGATTTAATATTGCTCAAGGAAGAGCAACCAGAATCGAATCGTGTCGATGCTGAAATGCATGATGCCGCATTCGTGGCGGACTGAGATGTTTGACAGAGATGAAGACGAAATCGAATCGCCGCCACCCACGTTCGGGCTGACGCTACCGGTCTTGTTTCTTGTCGCCGCGATGATGGCTTGGTGGCGGCTGGGTTCGCCGTTTTTGGCGGGGCTGCTCGTCGTTGTGTCCGTCGTTGTCGGGACCGTCTATCGACTGAACGCTCCATCCAGGATTCATTTCTACCGCTTGTTTCGGCGAATCACGGGGCCGATCCAGCGAATGGCCACGTTGATCGCGCTCGCGTTGATTTATTACCTGCTGTTTATGCCGATCGGGTGGTGCCTCAGACTTTTCGGACGAGGTGTGCGAACAACAAGTCTGTCCGACACGATGTGGCAAACCCGGCAAGAGCCGGCGGATCGGAAACGTTACTTCGAAACCTATTGAGGTGTCACGCTTGAGCGAAGATCAGCGAAGTGAATTCGAGCGTGCAGCTAGCGAAGAGGATCCCGGGATCGTTCGCGAGTTTATGGAGTTCTTGCGCGACAACAAAAAGTGGTGGCTGACACCGATTTTGGTCGTCACCATTTTGCTAATTGCACTCGCGTTCCTTGCATCGAGTCCCGTCGCACCGTTCATTTACAGCGTCTTTTGAACGGCGCGGCGGAGTATCTATTTCGAACCTTTGATCTCGGCCGCTTCGCTTTCCAGGCTCGCGATCTGGTCTTCGAGGTCCTTCAGTTCATCGGGGTCATCCGCCTGTTGTCGCGATCCGGCGAGTTGCTGGCGTAGATTCGCTAGTTTCTTGTTGATGACTTCGAGGCGTTTCTTTTGTTTCTTGTCCACAGATCAACTTGTTTGCGGGGCTGATTCGAGTTGCCATTGCGCTCTCCAATAGAACGTTCCATTTGCTACCCGCAAAGACGTCCGCGCAAACAGAAAGCCGCGTGGGGGCACCACGCGGCCTAGGTCAATTCCGGACAGATTGGAATCAGCTCGGAGGTCCGATCAGAAACCGAATCCGATCGTGACGCCGCTTCGACGGTACGGACCGGCGCCAAAACTGCTGTAACCGATGCCGAAGCCCGACGAGCGATACACGCCCGGATACGGATATCCGACTCGTGGAGACACGCCGTATCGGTAGGCCGGATAGCGTGGGGCGATTCCGTAGGTCGGTCGGAACGCACCGTAGGAGTAACGCGACACCGCAACCGGCGGCCGGTAGGAATAGCCGTACGCGGGTGTGTACGCGCGTCGCCCACGGTAGCAGTCGTCAGCTTGGGCGGTGGACTGCGTCAGCGCAAGCGAACCGAAGCAAATGGCCATGGCGAAAATCAATTTCTTGATCATGTGATCATCCTTATGGTGGGAGGCGCCTGCGGGACGCGGTGCTCGGCAAACCCTTCGCCGGACACCCCCGCTGAACAGCTCGCAAGTAATGCACAGCGTGCGCCAACGCCGAAAGACTATTGCGTTTTGTTCTTAAGGCATTGTGGGGTAAGGGTTTGTGTTCCATGGGGCGGTGCCCCTTGGCCGGCGAGGACTGTATTCGGTTTGAGCACGTGTGTTGTCGGTTTGAGTGCGCTTTTGCGTCTCGTATTGAATCCGTCCATTCGCCCGAGTCGCTGTTCAGCCGATCACCAGCCTTTGTCTTCTCCCTCGGCCAGGATGTTCGCATATTCCTCTCTCGTGATCCCGTAGGCGACGAGTAGCCGATTGATCTCACGCTCGATAATGCCCCCCAAGGCTCCACGAAAGCTCTGTCCGATTGCTCCCCCTCGCGGGACTTTGCCAGCTTTGCCGAAGGAGCTTTCGATCATCCCGACGTGTTCACGGTAAATCCGTTTGCGGGTGGACTCGGCCAGTTTGGTGACTTCCTGGTACGTATCGCCTTCGATTTTGGGAACGTAGGGTGCCGCGTCGTCTTGGATTTTCTGTTGCCGTTCCTCCTGCTTTCGCAATTCTGCTTGCTCGCCTGCGGCGCGTTCGGCGCTTCCATCGCCGACGAATCGAAACGCTGCGATGATCGATGCAACGAAGAGGAACAAGGCGCCGGCACCGCCCATGACGGTCCACATGATCATCTTCGATTTCTCGTCCTCATCCGTCGTGGCAGTCCGCTCGCTCGTTGCGGGAGCCGGCGTTGGTGCCACAGCGGGTTGTGGCCCGCTGGTCGGAAACACCATGCCACACGTTTGACATTGGACGCTCGTCATTGTGGCCATGACGTTCATGGTTGCTTGGCATTTCGGACAAGAAACTTGTTTGACGGCCATCGAATCACTTTCCGGTTGGGTGCCTTGCGCGGCGATGATTACAAGTTGCTAACGGTCATCGTTCGCGTTTTGTTTCTCCGTTGATTCGCGGAACAGTTCCGCGATCACGTCCTCCAGTGGCGGGTCTTCCACCACGACGTCTTCGATCGGATGCTCGGCCAGGCACTTCGAAAGCGCAACTGCGACGTCGGCTCGATCGACGCGCAGTCGTACTTTGGGCCACGTCTCCGAGAGGACTTCACCCACATGGGTGAGGTTTGGCTGGTGGCCTTCCGCGAATTGGAACGTCACGATTTTGTAGCCGGAGAACTTGTCGATGATGCCGGAAAGCGAACCGTCATATTCGATGCGTCCACCGGCAATGACGACGACCCGTTTGCACAATGCTGCCACATCTTTCATGTAGTGGCTGGTCAGCAGGATCGTGATCTTTCGCTTCTCTTGATAGAAGCGGAGAAACTGTTGGATGTTGTGTTGGGCGATCACATCCAGACCGATGGTCGGTTCATCCAAGAAGAGTACATCGGGTGAATGCAGCAGCGCCGCAATCAACTCCATTTTCATCCGTTCGCCGAGCGAGAGCTCGCGCACGGGTTGGCTGAGCAGTGACTTCACATCGAGCAAGTCCGTCAACTCTGCGAGCGTGGAGTCGAACTGTTCGGTGGGGACGCCGTAGATCTGTTGTTGCAGTCGGTAAGACTCCTGCGCGGGCAGATCCCACCAAAGCTGGTTTTTCTGGCCCATGACCAGAGCAAAACGTCTGCGGTAGGCGTTCTTGCGTTGCCAGGGAACGTAACCCATCACGGTCGCGTTACCGCTCGTCGGGTCGATCACTCCGGACAACAATTTGAGTGTCGTCGTTTTGCCCGCTCCGTTGGGGCCGAGGAAGGCGACGAATTCTCCCGCCTCGACTTGCAGGTCGATGCCGCGAACAGCGTGCACCTCTTTGTACTCACGATGAAAGAGTCCGCGGAAACTTTCGCGGAGGCCTTCGCCCTTGCGGTACACGCGATAGGATTTCGTGAGTTGCTGGACTTCGATGATCGGCATAGATCGATGGCGTTGGAGTGCGACGCGTCTCCGCTTATTGTAGAAGCCGCCGCCGGGATCGAAGAGGCCCCAAACGCCGATTGGCCGGCACCGATGCCTGGAGAATATGACGATGACCGCAGCGCGATTGCCTTTCCGAATCGGATTGGGCTACGACTCGCACCGACTCGGACCTTCTGGACCGCTCCGCATTGGTGGGATTGATATCGATTGTGATCTCCACGCGATCGGTCACAGCGACGCGGATGTGCTATTGCACGCGATCACCGACGCGCTCTTGGGAGCGGTCTGTGGCGAAGACATTGGACGTCTTTTTCCGGATAATGCGGCGGAAAATGCTGGACGTGATAGTCGCGATTTTGTGGACGCCGCGGTGACGCGAGTGGCCGAAGCGGGGATGCGGGTTGGCAACCTCGATTGCGTGATCCTCGCTCAGCGACCCAAGATGGCACCGCACATCGATTCCATGCGGTCCACCATTGCCGACATGTTGAGTGTGGGGATCGACCAGGTGAGCGTGAAGGCAAAGACCGGCGAGGGGGTCGGCGAAATCGGGACCAGTCAAGCGATCGCCGCGCGAGTCGTCGCGCTGCTGATGGCGGAGTAGCCACGGATCGGTTCAGTCGGCGAACTCATTAGCCGGCGACCTTGCGAAAGAGTTTCATTTCGTTCGGCCCGATGAACATCAACAGCAGTGCTCCGATGTTGGCGTGTTGGTCAAAAACCGCTTCGTGAAATCGGTCTTCACCCGGCCAAGGGTAGGAGTAGACGATCGCGAAATCGTCGAGTTCCAAGTCCCACGACTCGTAGGCGTTTCGTCCTCCATGCCCCAAGGACGGGAGTGTCGGTTCTTCGGCAAGATGCTCCGCCTGATGGGGTAGGAAATTGCCATGCAGTAGCTCGACTTGTGCGGGCCAAGCGGCGATCGTGGCCCTGGCGTGTGGTATCAAGTCAGCGTGTGCTTCGATCGCGAAGATGGTCCAGCCGAGGTCAAACGCCAAACAAGATGCTGCGGCGAATCCGCATCCCCATTCGAGAAAGCGTTGCCCGACAATCGGTTGTGTCGTTTGGATCCAAGCCAAGGCATGATGGACCATCTCGTAGTCGGCCGCCACGAATTGCTCGGGAGCATCCTGATCCCACCGATCTTGGAAAGCCTCGATGCGTCCGCGAATTTCTGACAGTCGGCGGTTTAGATCCGTTGTCAGCTTGTGATTGAGAAAGGAGGGCAGTTCGATCGGACGCAGCATCAGCAGTCGTCAGCGTCGAGTTCGGCATTCACTGCGAACGTCCAACCGAGTGACTCGATCTCTGTCCGATCGGCCCACCGACTGGAACCCCAGATTCCGCTTTGGCAAACGGGGCATGCCGGCGACTCAGGATCGGCAAACAGGGGCTCGGTCGAGGTGTCGGGTTCGAGCCAAATCGCTTCGCATTCATCGCACATGACGAATCCCTTGCCTGGAGCTTTTTCCGTGGGGTCGTCGCCAAGGCAGATTCGTATTCCACAGAGTCCACCGCCACACAGTGGGCAAGTGGATACCGAGTGAAGCGGGCCGATAGGGGCCGAAGAGGCGTGATCGTTCATCGCGTTTGGAAACGTTGAAGCGGGGAATCAGAGCGGGAACGCGGTAATGAATTGGGTGCCTTCGAGCACGATTTTGACCCTGCGGGCCATGGGGTTTCTCAGGCGACTGCCTTCCCGTCCACCGACAAACCCGACGCGTCCGCCCATGTCGACCGTGTAGATGGTGCGATCGCCCTCGACACGCTTTGTGGTTTTGATCTTCTTTTTGGCTCGTTCGTAGGCGCGATCGATGGTCGCCAACGCACCCTCCATCCCGCCATCAAACACCCCGTGTTTCCCCGGCCGTTGCGGCTGATCCTTGATGTGTCGCCGCAAGTGTTCGAGACGATGTCCCTCGGCACTTCCCGGGTTGTATTGCAGTCCTTGGGGCGAGAGGAAGCGGTCGTGCCGAACCTCTCGGAGAATTCCGAAAAGCAGATCGGAGTCTTCCGCTTGCTTCTTTTCAGTGGTGCCCTGTGTCTTTCCAGTCTTGGTCTCTTTCGGGCCCGAGTTGTCTTTGGCTTTCGACTCGTCGGCGGTCTCAGATTTCGATTTGGAACCTGACGTTTTTGCCGATTTTTCGCTGGTTTTGGGAGGCTCAATGCCCGGCTCGTCATCCGATGTCCGCGAGTCCGAGACGGTCGTGGGGGCCGGGCCACGTGAACTCGTATTTTCGGCGACGGCGGTCGTCGATTGACGGTCGGAGAGACCCGGCAGGTCCAGTCCGTATTTCTCGTTGAGATAGGGCTGGAGGAAGGCATAGAGGGCGAGAACCAACGCGACAGCGACGGAGCCGATCTTGGTTTTGCCGAAACCCGGCTTGGCGGCGGTCCCGCTACCGGGCTTCGAGCTTTTGGAGGAAGCATTCATGATGGTTTGCGACTAGAGTGTCCGACCAGGAATGCTAGATTGTCTCCCCCAGGGTGCCGGATTGTCAAAGCCGTCGCGTAACCAGCGAAATTTGCGGCCCCATGGTCGCGCTCACGGCGTTTTGAGGTACTTTCAAGGCGCGGGGCCTCGAAACGTGCGTTGAGAGTCGCGACTTGCATCACTTTACGCCCCGGCTCGACACTTCCAGGACTTGAGAACCGGCAATGACCGCCGAGACGGACGTTTTCGCTTGCGAAAAGACGATGACGTTGCCGCGACTGTTGGAGTTGCGAGCGCAGTGGCATCCGTCGCGCTCCGCCGTGACCTATCTGGCGGAAGAAGACGAATTCGAGGAAACGAGTCGGCTCAGCTACGGCGAACTCTATGAGCGAGCCCAAAACGTCGCATTCGCACTTCGAGAGGCAATTTCTTTGCCCACCGCGGAGACGCCCGAGCAGTCTCCTCGAGTCTTGCTCCTCTACCCTGCAGGCCTCGAATTCCTGGTCGGATTTCTCGGCGCCCAACTCGCCGGCTGTATTCCTGTTCCGACCTGCTTTCCGAAACCGCATCGCGAAATGCCGCGATTGAATTCTGCGGCGCGCGACTGTTCACCGATTGCCATCCTGACCGATCGCCGGACGTCGCCCAAGATTGAGCGATCCAAACTGGAAGCGTCCGTCCGTGAGGTGCCGATCCTCGCGACCGATGAACTTTTGGCAAACGTAACCGATCGTCTTCCGACGAGCGATGCATGCCACCCGGATTCCATCGCATTTCTCCAATACACCAGCGGCAGCACCAGTGATCCGAAGGGTGTCATCGTCCGGCAACGCAATCTGATTGCGAACTTGGAGTCGATTCGTCGCGGTTTCGGTTTGTCTTGGCCATCGGACGCCGCGGTTGATGGCGACGCCTCGATCGAACGCGGCTTGTTTTGGCTGCCCTTCTACCATGACATGGGGCTGATCGGAGGGATTCTTGAAGCCCTCTATATTGGCGGCCATTCGATCTTGCTGAGCCCCCGAACATTCTTGCAACGACCGATCCGCTGGCTGCAGGCCATCAGCGATCATCAGGCGACGATCAGTGGTGCCCCAAACTTTGCCTACCAGTTGTGCGTTGATCGGATACCGCCGAGCCAAACCGATTCGCTTTCGTTGCATTGCTGGAAGATTGCTTTTTGTGGTGCGGAACCGATCAGCCCGCGTACACTCCGCGACTTCGGTCACCGTTTCTCGGGGAATGGGCTTGGCGGCGACGTGTTTTACCCCTGTTATGGTCTTGCCGAAGCGACGCTGTTGGTTGCCGGCGGTGATGGGCCGGCGCAACCGAACGTTTTGACGGTCGAGCGCGCCTCGTTCGAAAACGGTGTGGTGAAAGTGCTGGATGAATTCGCGGCCTCCAAACTGCGCAAGCGTGAGCGTCACGAATTGGTGGGTTGTGGACGGGCCGTTGCAAACACGGAATTGCGGATTGTTGATCCAGGTTCTTTGAAACCGCTCGGCGATGGAAGCATCGGCGAGATTTGGGTTCGCGGCGGCGGCGTTTCCAGTGGCTACTGGGCCGGCGTCAGCAACGAACGTTTCGATGCCGAGGTGGACGGCGTCGGTGGTTTTTGCCGCAGCGGCGACCTCGGTTTCTTCCACAACCAGCAGCTCTACGTCACCGGACGTGTGAAGGACATGATCATCCTTCGTGGAAGGAACCTCTTTCCGCAAGACATCGAATCCACGGTTGCCGACTGCGTGCGTGCGGCCCATGAGAAGTGGACCGAAAATGCGAATGTGACCACGCCGATGACGGTCGCGTTTTCCGTGTCGGGGGCTCGCTCCGAAGCCCTCGCGATCGTTTCGGAACTGCCACGCGACTTTGAGGCGACCCTCTACACTGAATTGGCCCGTCGTATTCGACGAGCGGTCATCGACGTGCACGATGTTGATCCACAGCACATTTGGCTTGTGCGGGCGGCTTCGATTCCCGTGACGACGAGCGGGAAGGTTCGCCGTTCGTCCTGCAAGGAGGCCTTCGTCGACGAATCGATGCGAACCAAGTATCGCTACGACCGATCCTCGCTGTCGGAGCAGGCACCGATTGCTTTTCCGGTGCTGCCCGAAAAACCGCAGAACTCCGACGAAGAGCATGTGCGGACGGAGATTGAGAATTGGATGAGCGCGTGGCTGGTAGCCCGTGCGGGGGTTCCGCCGACCGACGTGAACCGAGAGACTCCGCTCGCCGACTATGGCTTGGACAGCATGACGGCGGTCGAACTAAGCGGCGAAACCGAAGATTGGTCGGGCGTCATGCTCACGCCTGAAGTGGCGTGGGACAATCCTACGATCGCCAAGCTCAGTCACTATATCGCGAACCGGTACATTTCGGCCCGAGTCTGAGACGCGACGACCGTCGATCTGCCCGATGATCGACGCCGGTCAACCGCCCGAGAACGTTTGCGCCGTATTCAGCAACGGGTGCCCGCCAAGCGTACGATCCTGCATCGTTTTACCGTCTTCCCGATAGGGGCAAGACGATAGGGGCAAGACGATAGGGGCAAGACGATAGGGGCAAGACGATAGGGGCAAGGCGATCAAGACGATTGCGAAGGCTTACGACTAAGGCCGATCGATTTGATCAGACGTCTTCGTAAACTCGCTTGCGTTCCGTGACCAACGCTCGGGCTTCCTTGGGACCGCTCTCGCCGGCCACCTCGACGCCATTGGCCGGCTCAACTCGCTCGACAGCGGGAGCGTTGCTCTTTCCGCGAACGATGTAGGTGTCCTGAGCGTTGGCTTCTTGTTGATAACGGCGTCGGTAACGATCGCCGTACCCGTAGCCGATCGACTGGTAGCTGCCGCTTGCGCTGCTCTTGTAGGACAAGCCGCCGCTGATGTCGTCAACCTTGTTGATGACGCATCCCATGACACGGGCGCCGGCGGCACGCAGCATGGCAATCGCTTCTTTGGAGTTGGGTTTGCATCGACGACGAATCCGCAGGATCAGCATCGCGGTGTCGGCGTAGGTGGTGACGACAGCCGGGTCACTCACCATGAGAAGCGGCGGCGTGTCGACGATCACGAAATCGTAGTTCTCGCGAGCCCACTGGAACACATCGCCGAGTTCGGCCAGCGTCAGTGCTTCGGCCGGGTTCGCCGGCAACGGGCCGCAAGGCAGGATGTCGAGGTTTTCGATTGGCGTTTGGTGGACGGACTCGGCCGGAGCCGTCTCGCCATTCAGAACGTTGGTCAGTCCCTGTCCGCCTTCGAGGTTGAATCGCAGTGACAGTCTCGGACTTCGGAGGTCCAAGTCGATCAGCAGCGTTCGCTTTCCGGATTGCGCGAGCGAGCAGCCGATATTTGCGACCATCGTGCTCTTGCCATCGCCCGGCAGCGGGCTCGTGACCTGGAAGACCTTGCTTTTGAATTGGCGATGATCAAACAGGATCGAAGTTCGCACACCCCGAATCGCTTCGGCAGCGGGCGAGTAAGGCCGATGAACGACCGCCAATTTGGGGTCCAGTTTGGCGAGTTCGGATTCGACGCCTTTTGTGTGCGGAACACGGCCCTCGTCGAGAGGAACGTGGGTCAGGACAGGCACACGAAGTTCGCGTTGCACTTCCTCCGCACTGCGGAACATCTTCGCACTCGCTTCGAACAGCACGGCCAGGAGTCCTGCGAGGCCGAGTCCCGCCATGCCGAAGAGTACCAGGTCTTTGCGAAGATCGGGGCCCGTCACGTACGCCTCACCTGTCGCTTTGACAGGCTCCACCGTAATACCACCGTTCACGTCGACCAACTTCAGTGACGCCAGTTTGCTCTCCAATTGGATCAGCATTCCTTGAATGCGTTCGATCCGACGTGCAAACGCAGCGTCCTGGTCTTCGACTTTTTTCAGTTGGTCGGCAGCCGCCTTCTCGTCGGCGATCTGCTTGTCCAAGTTCGTTATGTCCTCTTGCAGAACGATCAGTCGCTGCTCACGGCTACGAATGTACGCGTTGACGGCTTCAGCGGCCTTTGTCATCCGCAGTTTGCGAAATTCCTCGCCCGCGTCGACCTGTTCGGTTCGGGCCGCGAGTTCAATGCGTCGCTTTGAAATCTGAGCGTTCAGCTCGTTGAGTTCGTTTTGCGAGCTTTCGATCTGCGTTTTGATCGACTTGACCCTGGGGTGGGAATCACCAAATTCCAGCGTCAATTGGTCCAGTTTGATTTTGAGCGGCAGCAGAGCCTTTTCGACTTCAAATTTCTGCAACTCAAGATCGTTGTTGACGTTCGGAGTCACCGCCGCCGACGTTCCCTGCGACGCGACTTCATCGATCAGTGATTCGCCGAGTTGGCCGATAATTTGAGCCGCCATGATCGGGTCACTGTTCGACTTTTGCGTGCTGACGGCGAACCGGAGTTCACTGTTCAGCTCGCGATTCTTTTGCTCCAACTCGAGGCGGTGCGATTGAAGCATGAATTGCCGCTCGCGGTGTGGGTTGATGGCTTGACCTTCCATTCCCCATTCCAGCTGGGCCGTGTTTCTGAATGCCTCGTAGTCGCTTTCCAAGGAAGTCAGCTGCGGCATCAGCTTGTTCTTGGCTTCATTGATCAAATTGCCAACACCATTGATCGTTGTCTCACGCTCGGCATCGAAATGCTCATCGATTGCGGCGCTCATTGCGTTCACGATCGCCACGCAGACTTCGGCATCTCGCCCCTCGAAGTTGATGGACGCGATCATGCGGTCCCGCGAATCGCGCGGGTCGGTGATCGTTTGAAATCGAATCCCGCTCAGGACCAACGCTTTGAGCTGATCATCCGTCTTCGCTTCAAGAGACGGGATCGACTTGAGTTCTTCGTTTGCAGCAACGCTCCCGACAATCGCATCGGAGATAATCAGTTGCTGCATCAGGTTCCCACTGGGGATGCCGCCACTAATGGCACCGGTGGTCGCGTCGAGCGTCAATGGTGAGTCGCTAACGAACATGAGACGTGTCGTCGCGCTATACGTCGTCGGCTTCTGCTTGTACATCCAGTAACCGACACCTGTTCCCATCACCGTGAACAGGGTGAGGAGCCATTTGTATCGCCACAAGACAGCCGCAAGTGACTCGCCGGTGCGCGACTCCAACTCTTCTGAAGTCCCGGTCGCGTCATAGTTGTTCGACTCGGTCTGAGACTGATCCAACATCGATGTCTTGAGTGTTTAGGGGAGAAAAGCGTCAGGAGGTGACTCAGAAGCTAATTGCCAGGCCGACCGAACAATGGGCGGAGTTCCCAAATCGGGGGAGGGTGTTCCCTCACATCATTACAGGTTTATCGACACCGTTAATGATTTTGCCGTCAGCGGCCGGGGCAAAAACCTAGGGTCAGTCTGAATCACTCGATGCAACGATTAAAATCGTTACGAACGGCCAAATGAATAATCGGTGCCATCCTCAAAACTCCCCGCCGATCCACATCTTAAAGCGAAGAATCTGCGCAAATTCCGTGCAGAGAAGCATTTAGTATACCAGTCAGATGACCGAGCGGAGCAATGGTTCCCCAAAGAGATCGAAAAGGCAACCCCCCTTTGGATGCTGGCCGAAAGTTCATTTCGACGTGATCGGGCATCGGTCGAGGCACAAAAAAAGCCAGTCGCTGAACGACTGGCTTTGGGCGAAACGATGTAACGATCTTTAAGGGCCGCCGAGCTTCCCGACACGCGGTGGTGCGGGGCCGGCTCCGGGATTCTTCTTGGCCGCCTTCGGTGACAGCTGCAACGCCAGTGAGCCAAGGAAGACCCCCACGAACAGCAGCACCCACAATCCGTTTGCCGGGTCACCGCTGAAGTGCTGGTGTGAAACAATGAAGGACCCCAGGTTTGCCGCAAACAGGGCAAAGAGCATGGCCTGGATTTCAATCAGTGGAACCAGATTCTGTCGCCGAATCTCGATGCGACAGTTTTGAATCACGATGAAGCCCGCGATGGCAATCATGATCACGCCCGGGATGCCGAGTTCCTTGAACAATCGGCTGACGCCATCCTCTTGCCACGCATTCTTGCGGGTACCGCCCAGGTGTTGCGCCCCTTGAGTGGCGACACCGAGTCCGGAGCCCATCATGCCAGACTGCTTGAGCGTTTGGACCACACCCCCACCGACGTTGTCGCGAAGACGCGGCGCGGCGTCGATCAGCGTGGTCGCGTAATACGCTTGATGATCCTCAAGTCCTTCTTCGTCGCGGTAAATCGACAGCGGTACGGCTGCGATCGCAATGACCAGGACAAGGTAGCCCACGATTCGAACGACGCTTCGTCGAGCTGCCAACTGCATGTAAAGCAAATACGTGACCACGAATGCGATTGGGATGACGAGCATTTTTCGTCGTCCGCAAAGCAAAAGCGGTAGCACGCACCAGATCAGCGCCGTCACCCAGGCCGGATTGATCCTTCGCTTCGCTTTCGGTTTATCTCCACGATTGAGCAACAAGATCGTGGCAACCATCATCGCATTGGAAGCGTGAAAACCCGCAATGTCGGGGCTGCGAAAAAAGCCGGAGATCAGGCGGACGATCGTGCCCGGCATGTAACGAATCCACTCGAATCCTTTCAGCCCGCCGAGCGCCGGCCAGTTCCACTGAAGAAACTCCGCGACGGAGCCCACCAACGCAAGGCAATTGACGACCAGATAAACCTGCAGCAACCGCTTGAGGAACTTGAGATCGAATGCGACCGCGACTCCGAGAGCCAGCCCGAGCAACGGTGCGGCATAGGAAATCGTACCGAGTCCGGCGAGCAGGACGCCGTTTTGGTACAGGACGAGCGAAAGCAGTGCGCCCGGAAGAAGTCCCAGCAGATACCAGACGACGGACCGTCCGAGCCAGGGAAAACGCTGACGAACCAGCGTTAAGCCGCGATTGTTCGAGAAAATCAGGTTCACGAACGCAGCGCCCCAGATCGAGCACACGCAGTACGTGATGAGAGTCGGCTCGCCCTCGCTCAGCTTTCGCACCGGATCGCGGAAGCAATCCAGAACGATCGCGGCAATAAGGCCCGAGCGCCAATCCACCAACGCGAGCAGCGTGGCGGTTGCGACGACGACATAGAAGATGGATTCCAATTCGTGCTCCGACTCAGATCAGTGGCGATGCACCAGCACTTTGCGGTCGCGTTTGACAACGGGCTCGAATCGAGCGATCGCACTCAGTGTTCATCGGCGGGCTCTTGAGCCTTATTGGAATCGTTTGGCGAGAATTCGAAAGGTTCCAGCTTTCGGATCGAAATCATCGATTCATAACAAGCCATCATGCGGCAAAAACGCCATCCCGCGGTCCCGTCGAGAAAACCTCGTTTCAAAATGTACTGATAAAACAATCGCAGCAGACCGCGCGCGGGCAAGCGTCGAGCGAGGGATCGCAACGCACGCCGTCGACGGCTTGCGTCGCGGTTGAAGAGACCTGACAAGATCGGCGTGTCGTTCTCTTGCGTTTCGCGTGCCGCTTCCCGCCCCGCATATCGCACATGCCTTGTCCACCAATCCTCCATTCCTCGGCTGAATGGATAATGAATGAACGGCTCGACGATCGTGTCCATTTCGCCGTTCACTTTCGGCACGGGAACCTCCCCATGTCCGCTGTCTTCGAACCACGCGTGGTCGCGCCGGACCAGCCGCATGATCCAAACTGGAAAGGCATCGGAATACTTCAACCAAGTGCCATCGAGCATGGTTTTTCGGCAGGTTCGATAGGCAACGACGTCATCGGACGCCGTTGCCGTTTTTTCACGGATCTCGGTCGCAAATTCGTCCGTCGCGACTTCATCCGCATCGAGCATCAAGACCCATTGCGAGCGCAGTTCCGCGTGTCGCAACGCCCAGTTGCGTTGTCGCGCAAAGGACTCGAACGCGTGTTGAACGACGCGCGCACCCATTTGCTCCGCGATTTCCACGGTCGCATCGGTCGAGCCATCGTCTATCACTACCACTTCGTCCGTCCAAGTGAGTGCACCGAGGCAACGCTCGAGATTGACCGCTTCGTTTTTGGCGAGGATCACCGCTGCGATCGACGGAGTTGCACTTGAACTCAAGAAACCGACTCCCCATTGCACGCCAATTCCCGACGTCGAATCTCGCGCGCTGGATTCCCCGCCACGATCATCCAATCCGCGACGTCTTTGACAACAACCGCGCAGGCACCCGCGACTGCTCCCTCACCGACTGTGACACCCGGGCCGACAAACGCTCGGGCGCAAACCCATGCAGCCGGACCGATCTCGATCGGCGATGAGGTCAACGACATGGTGGGATCCGCGAGGTCATGAGATGCCGAACAGAGGTATCCATATTGAGACACCGTCGCGTGATTGCCGATTGTGATCTTCGCCACGTTGTAGATATCGGCATGGTGTCCGATGGAAGCGTCACGACCGATCCGCAGGTTCCACGGTGCCCAAATGCGGACACTCGGATCGATTCGTGAATTCCAGTCCACATCCGCACCGAAGATGCGAAGTAGGATCACGCGCCATTGGAAGAGCAGTCGTGGTGAGGGCCGGAACATTAACAGCCAGCACAGCCCCCAAAGGACGCGTCCAATCTTGTTCGCTCGCGAGTGTGGCGAAGGACAGGCTTCACGCGACGTGTCGAGCTCGTTTCCAGTGTTCATGCGGCAGCGTCTCGGTAAATCGAAACCATCTGCGTTGCGAGTCTCTCGAGGCTGTGTTCCCGCACCCGTTCGAAACCGCGTTTGATCATCTGCTCACGAAAGCTTGCCTCACTGAGCAAACGTTCGCAACCTCGCGCCATCGCGTCGTAGTCTTCGCTCGCTTCGACGATGGCAGCATCACCAACCACTTCGGGGATGGAACCGGCGTCGCTACACACCACCGGACAACCTACGGACATTGCTTCGAGCGGCGGCCAGCCGAATCCTTCGTACAAGCTCGGGAAGACAAAGACGCTGCTCTCCCGGTAGAGCCGACCAAGCGTTTCTTGGTCTGGGTCGTTTTCGAATCGAACGCGATTTTGCAAGTCATGTTGTTGCACCAACTCACGCAGCGCTTCATCCGGCGGCGGTCCTGCGAGAACCAGCGACAGATCACTTTCAGATTGGATGCGTCGAAACACCTCCACGGCACCGCAGCGATTCTTATAAAACCCATTGTTGCCGAGATGGAACAGAGATGGAGTTGAGCTACCCCCGTGATCTTGGCACTCTTCGACGGAGAACAGATCCGGTTCGATCGCCATCGGCACGACGCGGGTATCGTTAGGCGTTCGGCAGCCGATCCGAACGAGGTCTTGTTTCGTGTTGTCGCTTACCGAGCAAACCACTTCTGCTCGGGACACGCCGCGCAGTGAGCGTTGGATCAGCCATCGGGACGGCCGAGAGATGCCCGGAGCCGCCGGGAAACGGCCTTCCACCTGTAGTCGCGGGATGATGTCATGGACGGTGACCACTGTTCGTGAGGCATCCACCGCGGATGCAACGTAGCCGAAACTTCCGTCAAGCAGGTGAAGTATGTCAAACGAGGCGGCGTCGAACTTCCTGGCATCCCGCCAACACCGAAAGTGCCTCGCGTAGGTATGAAACTTTGCGGGCACACGCCGGCGCGCTTCGTGTCGGCGGCCCAAGTGAACGGATTCAAATCGGACCGTGTCAGACGCATATTCAGCGAGCGCACGTTCCAGCTGCAATCGATACCGCGTCATACTTCCACGTGACCCGGCTTCGGTCGTGTCCAGAAGAGCGACGCGAATCACCCGTGGTTCTCCGTCACGAAGCGGACGGCATCCGCCATTCCTTCAGACGCCGCAAGCGGACTGTATCCTTGGATCAGTCGGTTGGCTGATTCGCCCATCGCCGCGAGTCGTTCTCGTTGTTCATGTGCCTTTGCCATTGCCGCGCTGAGTTGGGACCACTGACCGAATTCAAACACCCAGCCGGTTTCACCTTGGCGGATCAGGTTGCGATGACAACCGACTTGATCACTCACAATCGCCGGCTTGCCGCACGCCATCGCCTCATTGACAACCAAGCCCCATGTTTCACCGTGATCCGATGGCAAAACCAAGCAATCCGACGCCACGTACGCATCGACGATCTCGGATTGATTGAGAAAACCGGTGAGGGTCACGCGGAGATCCTGTTCACGAAGACAGTCCTCACATCGTTGTCGAAGTTCGCCGTCGCCAACCATCAACAGATGGACACGCTGCTCGGGATGGGAAACGACGGTGTGAGCGAAGGCATTGAGCAATTCGAGCGGATGCTTCTTCGTTTCAAACTTACCGCAGAATAGAAAGCAAACCGCATCGTGTGCGACGCCCCATTGCTCTCGGAGTTGTTCGCGTCGTGGAAGCGATTGAGCAGCGGCGCGAGCGAAGCGATCATTCTCAATGCAATAACGTGCATCGAACATCCGTGACTCCGGAATGCCGTACCCAGAGTAGAACTCACGGTTTGCAGTTCCGATCGGAAGGAAAGCGTCGTATCGGCGCACGAGTTGTCTCTGAAGCAACTTTTTCCACCACGGTCGCGGGCGCAGATGATTCGCTTCGCCTCGAACGATGCAGGGAATACCGAGACGCTTGCAAGCGCGAAGGGTTTGAATGCAGGTCTTCACGACCCAGCCGTTCACGATGACGGCATCGATCCGCTCATGTTGCAGCACGTCTGTAACACCGGGCGTATCACAGCCTTTGAACTGCGTCACACTAGGCTGTGCCGCGACGTTATCGAGCACGGAGTACGGATAACCTTCGAGCAGCGGGATGTCCCACTCAAACTGGACGCCAAATCCATCCCCCTGTGCAGCCGCGTCCGGAAGCATGGCGAACAAGACGCGAAAATCGATGTCCTCCCGATCAGCGAGATGCCGAAAGATCGGCACCTGATACTGGATCGGGTGACTCGTCACAAAGGCTACGCGAGGGATTTTCAATGCCATCTTCGGATCATTCGAAAATGATCGCTTCGCCGCAACCGAGATCAATAAAAAGAGGGCGTACTGTGACGCCCTCTTTTCGATTCAACTTGGTTTTCGCCAAAGCGAGGCTCAGTCGCCACTGCCGCGAGCGGTAAGCGTCACCGTCGAGCCGAAGACGTTCACGCCGGCCTCGAAGCGAGCAAGCGTGTCTGCTTCGAGCGTCACGGTGCCACCTGCGGTAATGCTGCCGGCTCCGGCTTGAACCAGACGGTCATTTAACCCGTTTCCGGCGGTTCCGACGATCCACGAGAAGTCACCGACCACGGTGATCGGTACGGTCACGTTGTTGGTGCCCCCCGATGCCACCGACATGTTAGCCAGGGCTGTTCCGGCACCAATGGCTCCGGTCAGCACAGTACTTCCGAGTCCGGAATCAATGTCCAGGTCGAACGCGCCGTCGATCGTGCCATCGACTCGAATGAAGTTCGTCGGGATCCCCGACGAGTTCACCAAGCTGCTGTCGGCAGTCAGCGTCACGGCACCAATCAGGTGGTTCGAACCGCCCGTTGCCTCGACGGTGCCACCGAGTTCGATGGTGTCACCCCGGAGGATGATCGCTGCGGCTTCCAGTGCATCCACGCTGATGGTGGTCGCTCCATTGTTGGCATTGCTGCCGACCCGGATCAAACCGCCATCCGTGCCGCCTTCGATTGAAACGGTTCCAAGTTTACCCCCAAGTCCACGAATCAAGACGTCACCGGCATTTCCGCCAATGCTCGCGATCGTGACATCCGACCCATTGGGAGCCAGAACCGAGATACCCGTCGCGGCGCTGGTGACCGTTCCGCCCGTGTTGCCGAGAACGATGTTTCCACCGCTGCGAACACCTCCAGCAATGTTGAGTTGGTCAACATTCAGCGTTACTTCGCCTGCAGACTCAATCGCGGCGGAACCCAACGCGTTCACCGTGTCAGCGGCAATCGTGAGCGACGCCAACTGGAATCCACCGAGGAAGGTTTGGGCGGCACCCGTGTTGGGGCCGAGGATCGGCAGCGGTGAACCGGCGGCAGGGGCATTGATCGTCGCGCCCACGGCGTCGATCGACAGGTTCAGGGCACCCCATGAAGGCGTCGTGCCGAACTTGCCACGAAGTTCCATCGTGCCGCCCGGAGTCAATTTCGTGATTGAAACATCGCCGGTATCAACCAAAGCGCGGTTCGCACCAAAGGCATCGGTTTCAAAGGAGACCTCGTTCAAGCCTTGAGACAAGTCTTCGGAGAGATTGACTGCTTGGCCGATGAAGTTAGTCGCGAAGACAAGGTCCAGAGCACCGGTCGTTGTCGAGTTGTCATTGTCCGGGTTGATCCGGACGACGCTGGTGCCTGCATTGCCAATGTTGAGTTCCGCAAAGGAGCCCGCTTGGAGGCTGCTGATCGTCGTCTCGGTGATTCGGGTTGCGTTGCCGACACGCGTGTTCGCGGGGTCATTGAAAATGTCCAGGGCTCGTCCAGGAGTGGATGGAGCCAGCGTTGCGGTGCCGGTGCCGTCGCCCGTGACGGCTCCCGAAATCTGAATGTTGCCACCTAGGGCCGAGAAGTCTCCCGCGAGGTCCACGTCATTCGCGTTGATCGTGTCTCCGGCAAGAACGACATCCAGCAGACGGACGTTGCTACCGATGTTTCCCGTGACCGTCAGGGCCGCGTCGACAGGGGCGTCGAGCGTCACGCTATCCATGTCGGCGGTTGTCCCATCGACATCGCCACTGATCAAGACGTTTTCGCCAGGTGCGCCGCCGCTGGTGACGGAGACCACACCGTCGACGGTGACGTCAGCTGTGATGCTGACCACACCTGCTGATGCCGCGACGTCGCCCGAAATCGTCAGTCCGCTTCCCGCGAGAATCGTGACTTCTTCCGCAGCGACATCCTCTACGGCGACGGCAACTGCTCCTGCAACGCCGCCATCCGAAGCACGGAACGCCGCAACATTCGAGACGACGCCCGAGGTGGTGATCGAAGTTGGTGCGAAAAGAATCAGGTTCGAGCCATTTCCGGTGATGTCTTCGAAGCTGATCGAGTCAGCCGCAGAGACCAAAACATCTCCGACGCCGTCGAACGTTGTGCCGCCGGTGACACTCACAGAAGCCGCAGACTGGAACGAGGCTGCGGTCGTGCTCGTCGCGTCGACGTTGATATCGCCAGCTGTCGTTGACACTGTGCCGTCAAAGTTGACGGTGCCGCCCGCATCAACGTCAACTGCAGAAGCCGAGTCCAACGGGCCTCCGATGCTCACGTCGGCGGTCGCGTTGAGGACTGTTGTGTTCGCCGTGGTGTTGGAAAGATTCGCCGAGATCGTGATCGCGTTGCCCGCGATCGAGCCGGCTGCCGAACCCATGGTCGTAATCGGCGAGGTCGAGCTAACATCACCACCGGTCATGATACCGTCGGTCAGCGAGACCTCCGTGCCGCCCGTCAGCGAAATGTCCCCGGTGCCGGAGCTGAGGCTACTATTTTCAGTGGCCGAGCCAACCTGAAGCAGGTTGGTTGCGTTCAGCGCGATCGCGGACGCACCGGACAAACCAATGTCGCCACGGATTTGAACGCTGTCACCGGAAACCGTTAAGTCGCCAGTACCTGTCACGCCACTGGCTCCGTCGCCGGTGTTGATGAGTGCGGTCGCCCCGGTAGCAGCGACTTCTACCGCGGCTCCAACCACAACAGGAGTGTCCGATCCTGCGGCGCCCAGCGTGACATCGACCCCACTCGCAATGATGTCCGCATTGAGGTTGATCACATCGCCGACCAAGTTCACGCCATCGATGCTAACCGGACTTCCGCCGGTACCAACGTCACCGTTGATCGTGATCGTGTCGGTTCCGGCAACATCGGTATCGATTGTGCTTAGGCCCTCACCGCCCGCTCGGAAACCATTGATCGTCAGCGAGTCATTTCCGTTATTCAAATTGACGCGGATTTGATCCAGCGAGCCATCCAGTACCGCGGCATCGGCATCGGCACCGGTGAATGTGACAGTGTTCGTTCCCGAACCAGTCGCCATGCCGGCTAGTCCGCCGATCACGTTGATCGTCTCGTTGGGATCGCTGAACTCGTAGGTGTCCGTGCCTGGGTCGTAAGAAATGACGAGATCATTATCCACTGCTCCGGCCGAGGCGCCGAAAGCCAGCGTGCCTGAGGACGCAATCAGGTTGAGGTTCGCGAGAACGCGGCGGTTCTCCAGGGACTCCACTCGAGCTAGCCGACGTACAAGTTGACGCTTCGCGCGCTCGCCGCTTTTGCGCCGTTTCCGGTTCTTAAAGAAAAATGGCATCTCAGCTCTCTGGGGAGGAGGCCGCCGGACGCCAGTGTTCCAAGCCCTAGGAACCTAGACGCGGCAGCAGAATGTGTACAAAAAGTCCCAAACTGGGCAAAATAGTGAGAGGGTTTCCCCTGTCAACAGTTTCACCGTGCCCCCACGTCTTTTTCGACCTGAACAGTGAACCAGTAATCTTATGCGGACTTTGATGCTAATACACGTACACTGTTCCCCAAAATTGGGGTTCTGCGTGCCTTCCCATTCCCCCTCCGTTCGCTAGTTGCCAGAAATCGCTCGCGATCACAGCCGCTGCCCAAGCCTCAGTATCGAAAAATGAGGCGAACAGGCAAAAGAGGTGGATTGCGGCCCCTCTCTGGCCACGACCGTTAGAACGATGTCGTTCGTTCATACCCATGGAGCGACAGCTGATCACCGGCAAGCCTTTCGAAGCATTCGATGTCGGCTTCACTCAGCTCTTCACGCCACCGTCCGACTGAAGACTCGTCCACCCGCTTGCTGAGGCGTTGAAATTCGGGGAGCCCCGCACGCGGATCGTTTCCGACCGCCGTCGTGTCCATTTGGCACGATTCCGCCTCCAAGCCCAGCGATCGCATCATCCCGTCGATCTCTTGATCCGGCGAGGCACACATCGATTCGTAGCGCACCGTGTGAAGTCGACCGCTGGCATCGGCCTGTTCGCAGGCATTGATGCAGTCTCTCCAGTAGGTCGCAAACAACTTGACCGATTTGTTCTGGGGGATGTCGGGGTGGGATTTCGACGAACAGAAGCAGTCGCGTCCGTCACGCACGATGTGGACGATGGAAGCATTCGGAAAGTGCTTGAGGATGAAAGGCAGATGGAGGATGTGCTGCGGAGTCTTTTCGACGAAGCGTTTTCCTTCGTTCTCTTGCATGAGTCGGTCCGTCGCCTTCTCAAAAAAATCGACCACGTCCACGCACTCGCGGTAAAGCTCGGCGAGAGTGTCTTTGGGCAGCCCGAAGTGTCGGCGATTGGGTGCGAAGAGATTCTGGTAGGAGAACATCCCGGTCTCGGATTCAACCGAGAAGAGCTTGCTGTGTACCGACAGGATGCGCTGCAGTAGCGTCGTCCCACTACGCGGTGAGCCGACGACAAACACGCACTGCAAGTCACTGACGGTTTTAGGGAAACGCCAGCGAACGTTGTCGATCCAGTGCCGTGGGTCCGAGTAGGTCGATGCTAACGCCAGTACCCGTTTGATCACGATTGGTCTCTTGCAGGGCGGTTCAAAGAAGGTCTGTCTACTCGCGGCTCGACGCGACGTGGAGTGCTTGGCAAAGTGTGCTGGTGCTGTGTTCTCGTTCACGCACTGCAGAGACCGAGCATTGTTCTGCTGAGTTGCGGTTCACTTGCGTTGGTTACAAGTAGATGTTGCGACATTGAATGGACAGTGCCTAACGCTTTTCGCGAACCAAACGCTTGGCTTGCATGTAGGCTCGGATTTCGCCGGTCAACTTGACCGGAATCCACCATGGATGCTTGAGGTGAAACTTCGTTCGGACTTCGCGGAGGATCCGGCGAAAGCAATAGGCCCGTGCCTGGTATCGCGTTTCCGCATGCAGCATTGCATAGTAGTGATCGCCGACACCGTGTTTCGGATCAGCGCTGGTCAGGTGCGAACCGGTGCTTCGTGTCCCGCCACGTTCGGCTCGAAGGTGATCGATACCGGCTCCACCAAGGAATTGAATCGATCCACCGGCTTTGACGATCCGTTTGGCGAATTCGGTTTCGAAACGATAGGCAGCACCGACGAAGTTCTCGTCAAAGCCTCCAATGGAGAGCGCTCTCTCACGGTGGACGCAGAGATTGCCGGCCATGACGTTTTCAACCGCAAGGTCACGTGACGAATGAAACGGAAAGTCCTCATCAACCCGAAGTCCCTTCGATCGTCGCGGCGCATCGATGTCCTCGGGTTCTTGCCAGGGTTGGATGACTTGCCCAACCGTTGCCCAGGTCTCTGGATGTTCCCGATGATGTCGTTGATGAACCGCTACGATCTCGGCTCGAGGACGGATATCGTCATCCAAGAACAAGACATGGGATGATCCGGCTTCGCGAAGCGCATGATTCATGGAACGAGTGATCGATGGCCGTTCCAGTCTTATCCAACGGATCTCGCCATGTCGGTGCCATGATTCGAGTTTTCCATGTGTTTCGTCGTCATGTGTCGGAGTCTGATCGATCACCAACAGTTCGTCGGCACGCGTTTGCAGTGCAAGCAACGACTCAACGGTCTCCGTCAGTACTTGATCGCGACCGAACGTCGGGATTGCAATCGAAATCATGAGGGTGACCGACGCGAGTACGGAAACCATTTTTTCATTCCATTGAGTGGCGACTCGAAGAACCGCCACGATGCTGCCGCGACGCTGATTGTGACTGCCGTCAACACTGCGTAGTAGACCAGACCGTCTGGAGCGACACCGACCGACTTCGTTACGGGACGGATGACTAACGGTGCGAAGTTATGGATCAGGTAGAGTCCGTAACTGATGCGGCCGAGATACATCAACCAACCGATCTCTAAGACCGAACCCGCGAGGCCCGTAAAACCTACGGCGGCACGATGGATGAGCCATGTGAAGCCGAGCATCAGAGCGCAGTGTTTCAACCATCGAGCAGGGGCTTGGTCCATCCCGAACCGCGAACTGATTTCGACAATCGCATAGATCGGCAACGCGGCGAATAGCGGCCGCAGCCAGTGGCTTGGCAATCGATTCGCCATTGTGAATGCGAGCAGTGCTCCGAGCCCGAGCGAATCAAAATTGCAAATCGGTAGGACAGAAGTCATCTTCGATTCGGGAAACAGACTTGGCGTTGCGAATCGACAAACTAGTCCCGCCAGCACCAGTGAGATAACCGTTGGTTTCAACCAGCGTCCCGGAAGCCACAGCACCACCGCAGGCCACACCACGTAGAACTGCTCCTCCACCGCAAGCGTCCAGAAATGCGAGATCGCTCCGTGGAACGAATTCGTTCGGAAGTAGCAGACGTTCGACAAGTAGGTGACATGCCAATGAATCGATTCACGAACCGGAGGCAGGTCAACGACATAGGCGACCGCCAAAACCAGATAGAACAGCGGGAAGATTCTGAGGAAACGTCGCGCGTAAAACGCACGTAGCGCGTAACCCTTGTCATTCCTTTCACGGCAGTCCAGCAGGATCTGTGTGATCAGGAATCCGCTTAGGACGAAGAAAAGCTGGACTCCGGCGTAACCGAAGTTGATCCCGTAGTGAAACTCTTTGGGGACCCAGTGAAAGTACGCAACCATCGCCACCGCAATCGCACGCAACCCATCGAGTTGCGGCATGTAGCGGCGGGGCGCGGGCGTTTCTTGCGTCGGACCGTCATTGGCACGCTCCGCCATGTTCAAGAGCCGAGTGCAGCGTAGTGCTTCGCGAACCGCTCGGCGTGTGGACGTGGCGAGGCCAGCACATCACCGGGGGCAATCGAAAAGAACACGTAATCATTTGCGGATGAGATCAACGAAAGAAGTTCATCACGCGTGTAACCAAAACGATCTGCGCTTTCATTGGCTTCGAAGATGAGCGTCGGATAGTGCTCTTTGAGGATTTGCTTGGCTCCCTGCAGCACTCCCAGTTCACCACCCTCGACATCGATCTTGATGAAACACGGTGGCGGCAATTGTCCCGACGCGACGACGCCATCGAGCGTGATTAGCGGAACATCCACCACGGCCTCATTGGTTTCCCCTGATGTCGCAAGCGAGGCGTGCAAGGCATGGGCGGGTTTGTGCAACTGCACCGTGCCTTCGTGGTCTCCCACAGCAACTGGAAAGACCTCAATGTTGTCGAGACCGTTGATCGCCGCGGAGACGGTGACGAGTTCAGCCAATTCGGTTTGAGGCTCGAAGGCTTTGATGGTGATATTCGGGCACGCCAGAGCCGTCTCGTTCGAGATCGCTCCCGCATTAGCGCCCACATCGAACATCACACCGCCATCCTTCATCGCCAACTGACAGACTCGGCGGATCCATGGCTCCCAAGATCCCTCGTTTTCGATCGTGACAAACAGGTCGAGGTTAGCCGGATCGACGGCGAGCCTGCATCCCGAGTCTGTGCGAACGGTCGTTTTCCATCCTCGGCCGAATTGCTTGCCGATCCACCGTGGGATAGCCCCCTTGCCACGCGGTGCGACTCGATTGAGCCATGACGCCAGCTTCATCATTGACGGCTGGTGGCCGTTGTAATCCTCGGATCGCGTTGGGGGCGAAATCGAATTCAGAGTTGTCATAGTCCAGTTGTTCTCCATCACATTTCAGCGTTTGCACGCTGTCGAATCTTTCTTGCCGGAACACCGGCCCAAATTTCACCAGCAGGAATATCCTGTCGGACAACCGCGTTGGCTCCGATCACCGCCCCGTCCCCAATCGTGACGCCGGGGAGAATCACCGCCCCCGTGCCGATCCAAACGTCGTTTCCGATTGAAACCGGCAGTGCGCTGCAACCGAGGTTCATGATGGAACCAGGGGAATCGATGTTGTGAGAATGATCGGTGATGAAGACCCGCGGTGCGATCAACACCTTCTCTCCAATTGTGACTCGATCCGCAACATCCAATTCACATCCACGTCCAAGAAAACTCTGCCTTCCGATCTGAAGCGTCGCGTCTCCATCAACGATTTTGAGCCAGACGTCGGACTCGAGTGTGACACGTGCGCCGAGCGAAACGGTCGAGGGGAAATCAATCCGTGATCGCGCTCCAACGCTCACTTTCGCGGCCACCGTTGCGCCGCGAAGACTCCAGGTACGGGCTCGAATTCGTTGCGTCACGAGCCGCATCAAAACCGTTAGCGATTCTGACACTCGACCAACTTCTTTGTTCTAGCAAACGACAGAGCGAGCTTTGCCCAAGGACGCAGCCAGAACGGGCGATGGCGGATCGCACGGATCAAATAAGGGCGGCAGCGATGATCGCCGTGCGCAAACAATTGACTTCCAATAAAATGCTCCGCTGTCGCCAACGCAACATTTCGCGGAATCGAATCGCTGACAGACAATTCTCCCCAACTGGCCTGTTCCGCTCGCTCCAGAATCGCACTGTCGCTTTCACCGCGGCTGGTGGCGTCGTAGGACTCGCGAGCCAGGGATGCTAACAGACGCTGCCGTGCATGACTGGCGGAACTGATGCCATCGATGTCGATGCCCCATTCGAACAACACTTCATTGATTTCGGCGAGACTTCCCAGCCGTATTAACCGGTGCCAGAGATCGGTGTCCTGGGCAAAGCGGAACTGCGTTCGGTAGCCGCCGGCTTTTTCGAACGCTTCGCGACGAAACATTGCGACGGTGTGCGAAAGTCCGACACCGTCAGCGAGAAAGCTTTGTGTCACTTGTGAGGGCTCAAGCTGGCGGCACGCCTCTCCTAAAAACTCACCTCCGGGGCCGATTCGTCGACATCCTCCGCCGACAGCGACCACTTCCGGATGCTCATCCAGATACGCGATCTGCCGTGCAAATCGATTCGGCAACGATCGGTCGCCCACGTCCTGACGGGCAATGTACTCTCCCTTCGCTCGGTCGCATCCAGCCGCCAACGCGGCGGTCAATCCTGCGTTGGCCTGGGTAATGATCACGGCGCGAGGATCACGTCCCGCAAACGAACGCAGGACCTCCGGTGATGCATCGCTGGATCCATCGTCCACAATGATGAATTCGAAGTCACGTTCTGTTTGCGCGGCAATGCTCTCCAACGTTGGGCCAAGCATTGATCCGCCGTTGTAAACACTCATGACCACCGAGACTCGCGGCGATTGACTCACGTCACACTCCATCGTGTCGCGTTAAACCGCCCCAATAAAGCACACATCGCATAGGATCCGATCGCAGCGAAAACGATGATGGGGCCCGTCGTCCACAGACTGGTTGGGTCAAGCCGGAGGCGTGGGGCGGCGAATTGCATTCCTTCAATCAGCAAGACATGGACCAGATACACGCCAAAACTGTACTTCGACAAGAAGCCAACCCAAGAGGGTGCCGGACGATCGATCGAGAGTGCTAGTGCCAATGCACTAAAAGCGATCCAGTAAACGTTCACCACGTCGCCCAAGAACATCGCAACCGTGCTCACGACAGCGGGCCAAAACAGCCACTTGGTTTGGAACCAATCACGTCGCACCAGTAGTGCCACGAGCATGGCGGCTGGAAACCAAACAAGATTCACCGAGACGAACCAACGATTCGCGGGCATCGCGGTTTGGATCGTTGATTCGAGCAAGACTGCCGCGAGGACTCCGGCTGCGCACGTCAGCATCGCAACGCCGGGAAGCCGCCGTGCGAGTACCATCACACCAGCCCAGCCAACGAACAGGTAGATCAACATCGGGACGAAATACAACTGGTGTGAGGCGTCCCCCCAAAACACGACGCCGGTCAGCGTCGAATTCAGTTCTGCCCCCGTCGCCTTCGACTTGGCGAAACGAACCGCAACGTACAGGCCACTCCAGAGTAGGAAGGGCGGTGCAAGTCGTTTGAGCCTGCTGGTCAACAATTCTCCGAAGCCAAGCTGCGGCTTCTTCAAAATCGAGAGTTGGGCCAAAAAGGCGCTCATCATGAAGAAACACGGGACGGCAAATCCGAGCCATTTCATCCCGCGGCGCGCGAATTCATTCGTGTCGCAGCCGTGGATGTAGACAACCGCCAACATGCCCGCCGCACGGAGGTAATCAAAACCGTGAAACCTCATCCGACTGAGCGCATGATGTCGAACATTTTCAGCAACGGTCGGCTACACGATTCCCAGCGATAACGCTCGGCGTTCTGGCGTGCTCGTTCGCTCAAATCCTGCCAGAGCGCTTCATCTTGGAGAACCCGAGCCAGGTTTTCCGCAGCCGCCGCCTCGTCATCCACCGGACTGTACAGTCCTCCGTCGCCACCCACTTCGGGAATCGCGCAGGTGTCGGTACCCAGTGCGGGCGTCCCAAAACTCTGGGCCTCCACGGCGGGAATGCCGAACGACTCACAACGACTCAATAGGCAGAACACGTGCGCTCGCGAATAAAGCTCGTGCAACTCCGCATCGCTGATCCAGCCACTGAAGTGCACGTGCGCGCGGAGATCGAGCTCATCGGTCAGGCTTTCGATAGCGTTTCGATACGATTTGTCAGGCCAGCCGCCCGCAAACGTGAGTCGCGCCCCAACACCGCGATCACGAAGTTGTTTGAGAGCGCGAACCAAAACGTCGGCTCCTTTGTGCGATCCCATCGCCGAAACACAAACGATGTGATTGTCTTCACGCAATGATTTGCCCAGCCGATCAGACGCGGCCCACGTTGATTCCGAAATCGCTTGGTACACCACCATCGCCTGATTGGCGTCGGCGTCTGCGTTCTCACGATACGCCCGATGCATGTACTCCGAGTTGAAGACCATCAACTCCGCATTCCGCATCGTGTCTCGATAACCACGTCGTTGCAGCGCTGCTTTGATGCGATCTTTCCATCCGTGATGCAACTCGGGGACGAGGCACCAAGGGTTTTGGCAGAAGACGACTTGGGGAATTTGTAAACCAGGAACGGTGACGCCGGCGGGTGTGAAGAGGAAGTCACACTGGTTGTCTTTCGCCACCCGATTCAAAGACAGGTACTCCCAAGTCGCACGTCCAAACCAACCGCTCGTCTTCGCGGGACATTCGACCCAGTGGTAGCCGACAGCATCGGTCACGATGTCGCGATTGGAATCGTGATACAGGATGACGTACTCGTGTTCCCCCTCCGTCCAACTGCGGAGTTGATTGAGATGTCCCATCAACACGTGACGACCGCTTTGGTTCGTCACGGAAAGCGCGTTGACCAAAACTCTCATTGAGCGAACGACTGCTCCATGGTGGATCCACCGGGTTGGCGGCGGACTTTGGACGCAAACGCCATCGCGCGGCTCGTCAGCGAATAGCCGAGCGTTCCCAGCAATCGTCGATACAGGGTGATTCCACGTCGGCCTTGGCCGGAGTCGCCCGCGGACTGTTCGGCGAGATCGAGACAGGTCATCGTTTCGTCACGCAGATGTTGCGCCGCGCATTGTCGACCGATTGCGAAGCACCAGCGAGCAAAGTGCTGTCGTTCCGGCGCCGTGGGGGGGACGCCGGCCGCAGTGGCTCCCGCCCAGAGCACGCCTAGCAATTGAACCCGGTTTCGCAGCCGAACCGGATCGGTGGTCCACGCCGCTCGGCTCGTTTGCCGCTCGCCGTCGTGATGCACATGCTCACTGACATACGTGCCGCAGCTCACAACACGCGTATTGAGCGAACCGATCCTTGCGTCGTATTCCCAATCTTGGCTCCAACGCATGTCGCACCACGCCCCGATCCGGTCCGTGAGACTTCGTCGATAGAGAGGTGTGTGGGTGCACCACCAGCGATCCACTAGCAGGCCCGGAAACAGTTCCGGGAGATCACGAGCCGTCCACTTGAAGGGATCTGAAAGTACCTCGCCGTCTTGGTCGACCAATCGGGTGATCCCATACGCCACGTCGCACTCGGGATGCTCGCGGAGGACGGCCACTTGATCGGTGAATTTGTTGGCTAGAAGGCGATCATCGCTGTCGAGATACTGCAAGAACTCGCCTCGAGCGATCTTGCGACCGAGTTCCCGCGCGGGGCCTGGGCCTTGGTTTTCATGTCGGACGTAGCGAATCGTTTCCGGATGCTGTTCGACCAACGCTGCCGCGGCCTGTGGCGTGTCATCGGTGGAACCATCGTCGGCAAGCACGATTTCGATCGGGCGATGTGTTTGTTCGAGCACGCTTTCAACAGCGGCACGCATCATCTCCGGTCGGTTGTAAACCGGGATGATCGTCGACACGAGGTCCGGAATGATTGGGGCGTCTTCCATGTTTATGACTTCGTCAGCAAAGCGACTTGTTCGCCAAAGAACTCCATCCAACGATTGCCCCAACGATACAACCAATCAGAGACGAAGCCTGCTCGCGCGACCGATTCACTGTGGAAGCGGTGGGTACCGCTGCGAAGCCCAGGTCGCCAAGGCAACCGCGCGCAGTTCCGAAATGCAGCCCGAATGCCCTTGCGATCATCGAACAGCAAAATCTGCCCATACCGCGTTTCGTAACTTCGTCGCCAATACTCCCAATTGCTCAGGTCGCATTGGTGTGTCACCACCGCGTTCTCCGCGAATGCAACCGTATGGCCCGCTGCAGCGACCCGGCGCGAGTACTCAATGTCGGACCCCCATCCGATGACGTTGAATAACCCAAGTTTTTCGAATGCTTCACGTCGTACAAACATGTTCCCGCCGGCGACGCTGTGGTGTTTTTCAATCGTCGTTCGCAAATGATCTGGTTGATGTGTCTCCATCAGCAGGCGGTTTCCAAGCGTGTCGGTCACCATCTCATAAGCGATCAATCCGCCCACCAGCCAGGCGTCCGTCTCGTTGGCTCTCGCGTTTAAATTGCTCAGCCAGTTCGGGTCGGCCAGGCAATCCGCATCGGTGAACGCAAGCCATTCGCCCGATGTATTTTCGATTCCCAGGTTCCGCGCCCAATAGGCTGATCGACGTGGTTCGGAAAGTAGCCGAACATCCATAGCACGAACCAAATCGGGTGTCGTATCGGACGAACCGTTGTCGACAACGACAATTTCGAATCGGTCCTGCGGATACGATTGCTGCTGAATCGAACTCAGGCAAGTCTCGATGTGGGCCGACTCATTAAGCGTCGGGATCAGCACGGTGATGAACGGTGTTTCAGGCACGCTTCGCAGTACCGATCAATCCTTGCTTGACGCGAGACATTAGACGCCGCGCCGGTTGCATTAAGTGTCGCATGACCCCACGGTGATCGGCGATCGAGGGGCAAAGGCGGCCCGCCCGGTACAGGTTCCAAGCATCCGACCAGTCGCTTCCGCCATAGTTGTAGCGAATTCGAATCAGATGTTTGCCGGCTTCGGCTGCTCGTTTGAGCGATTCCTCGCTCGCGGCGATGTCTTTCGATTGGTCGATCATCTTGGTGAAGTCGCGGACGATCTTTTCACCTTGGGTGTCACGCTGCGCGTCGTGCATGCGGCGCTGCGATAGAAAGTCGTCGATCTTTTTGACTTCGCAGCGGTACGCCATTCGGATCCACAGATCCGTATCCGGTGCGTAGGGAATGGATTCATCCCAACCGCCGCACGCTTCGAGCATTTCGCGGCGAAAGAAAGCGGAGGGCTGTGGGATCCAGGTTCGAAACGTGAATAGGTTCTCGAGTGAAAAACCACTCGTCTTCTGACGTAGAAGCTCGTTCCCGTCCTGGTCGACTTTCAGCGTGTCACCGTAGACCAACCCAACCGAGTCGTTTTGCTTAAACGCGTCCACCACTCGTTGAATCGTCGATGGCAGATAGAGATCGTCGCTGCTTTGGATGCCGACGACATCTCCCGTCGCGCGATCGAATCCTTTATTGACGGCGTCAACAACTCCTTTATCCGGTTCCGAGATCCAGTCTAACTCTTCGATCTCGCCGTAGGACTTGAGGACCTCGACGGTGTCGTCCTTGGAAGCACCATCGACCACATGGATTCGAAGTGGTCGATGATCTTGTTCAAGGATCGAGTCGATACAGTCTCGAATGAACTGGCCTTGGTTGTAACTCGGGATCACAATCGAAACGAGCGGTTCCGGCTTGAGGGGCTCCATGGTGTCAGGCTTCGTCATCTTCGGATCACTCTTTGGTGGCCAGGGCGACATCGGCGAGCCACGCGTCAACGAGATCAAGTTCCTTTTCGGGGAAGATGTCGGCTTGGACGAGTGCGGTGTAACAGGCACGCAAGTTCGAAGCCACACTTTCGACATCGGGCTGCAATGTGACGGATTCCAAACACTCGATGAGCCGGTAGTTTTGCTCGTAGCCGGGAACTTCGTCGCTAAAGTCTCGCATCAAGTTGTGGGGGTTGCGTGCCTGGTCCACTTCGGGCGGATGGAACACGATGCCCGTGCCAAGCTCCCAAAGGCAGCGCTGAGCGACAAAGCTCTTCCAAATGTCACACATGCGGAACGAACAGTAGCTCGGCACGTAGAGTAGCGGGTAAACCGCCGGCCACCACCATGTCGTCTGAGTGTTGAAGGGGCACCACTGGCCTGGAGCCAGCATCACACTTCCGCGGTCGTCGAAATGAAATTCGCGATCGAGCACCAGTCGCCAGATCGCATCAACGTCCGGGGCGACGTTTGCGAGTCCTTGCTGGATCGGTGCCCATAAACCACGTTCATTCTTTGCGTGATCCAGCGAATTCGGCGCTGCGTCTGTGATCTGCGAGGTCTCATGGATTTGGTCGAGCGGCAACCCACGGGGCCAAATCAATTCGTCGCTGAAGTGGCGGTACACGTTCACCCATTTGCTCGATTCCGAAGTTTTGTCGGCCACAAATCGTGCTTGCTGAAGCCACTCGTCACGTACGCGCCACTGATCTGTCGGGTGGTTGTCATCATCGGTTTCGTAGATACAGCTCGCGCCGGCCCTCATTGCATGCAGGTAACCGACGTTCTTGCGGCAATAGTGCTTCGTCGGAAGCTTTTCCGCAACTGCGAAACCCGTCGCGAGTTGAGCCTCGATGTTGAGGAACGCGAGCTGCGACTCACTAAAGCCGTCCACGGATGAAAGGTCGAACGAATCAGGACCTTTCGTGTCACCAGCGATGACCAGATTGCCGGCGCCGTCACGCAGGTATTCTGCGAGCCGAAGTACGCTCGCGGTGGGACGTTGAATCGTCGTGATGACGGTGTAAAGCATGTCGTCTAGCGTGTTGGCTTGTCTGAAAGTTGAGCGAGGTAGTCCGCAACAAAATGCGTCAGCTTCTCTTGTCCGTTTGCGTTGAGATGGACGGCATCGCGCCAGTCCGTCTCAACAAATGTAGGCATCCCATCCGAAGTCACGTAGTTGAATCCGATGGCTTGAGCGGAATCCTGGAGGCGTTCACGGGTTTCAGCACGAAACTCGCTCGGGTAGGCCGCCATCGTGTCAGGATGTGACTCGCCCTCAAGAACGACGAGGATCGCCCCGCTGTCGGTGATGTTTTTTGCGAAGCCTTCAAAGGCCCGAAAGTTCAATTCGACCAGCGGTGTCCGCTGGATGTTCTGCTTGGCGTTTTTGATTCCAGCGTCTTTGTCCACAAGTCGACCACCGATTCGCTTCTCGTCCTCATCGAGTTCGGTCACATCTTGATCCCAAGTCCACCAGAAACGGAATGCGATCAGTTGAAACATGCTCCGAAGCTTCCAAATTGGACTTGCGGCGGCAAACACAAGGTCCGCAAGCTCGCCGCGGTGTTCGAACCGTTCGGCAGGGGTCATCGCTTCCCCCAGTTCACCCACGCTCTGGGGATCGCAGACCCATCGCACGCGGATGACGGGCAATTTGGTTTCGCGAAAAAAATCGAACTCGCTGAGCCAGCAAACGACATGCGTGGGTTGCTGATTTCGGACCTCACGCGAGATTGCAAGGTACTGCGTCGGAACCATCCCGGGCATGCAGGCTGAGACGATGCGATCCGATCCTGTTTGCTGTTTGAGACTTTCGGGATCGATACCCAAATTGATCTGACTTGAACCGACGAGTGCGATCCGGGTTTGACCGGCAGTCGGGGCGGTTGCCGGCGTCGCGAAAAGTTCCTGTTTGAAAGCCATGTTGCGAACAAAGCTCGCTTGCACAGCTCTCGACTTCACCGCTTCACGGAGCACAAACACGGCACGCGGGTGTGTGAATGCGAGTCCACATCCGACTAGCGTGACTGCGATGACCGCGATCGAAAGTAGGCTTTGCGTTGTACGCTGGAACCGATCACTCAGTCGAATCGAAATGGACCAGCCGACCATCGCCACCGTCGGGATTGCGATTGCGGGGGCGAGGATCTTCATCGACAGCAACGAAGACCAATTGTTGGGCTGCTGTAGAAACAGGATCCATTTCGGATACCGACCGAGCAAAACCCACGCAGCGATGATGAGGATGGGGAGGAGCCAAAGCCCGAGTCGCATCGCGCGCGATTCGAATCGCCGCGTGGTCTGCTCGTCAATCGATTCGCTTGGAAGAGCGCTCATCTCAAAATTGAAAGTACAAGAACGCCTGATTTCCGAACGCGCCGAGCGTGAGAATTCCAAATGCAACTGTTCCGTAGATTGCGGTGCGTGGAAGCCACGAGAGGTTGGTTTCGAAATTCAGGTCGCCCGTCGCCTGTTTGCACACGTGGAGTGCCATCACGGGGAGGCTCAACAGCGCGACTTTCCATGCCATTTCGGCTTCGTTTTGAGTGAGCGTCACCCAATCGGTCAGTCCCGACAACATCGAGGTGAGGTGCCCGAAGCTTTCGACGCGAAAGATCAGCCATCCAAGGCAAGTAAGATGAAACATGAACAACACTCGAAACACGTAGGTGCTTCGTCCGAGTGTTTCGATGAGCGGAGCATTTTGAAGTAGCCAGCGATGCCCGATCAAAATTGCGCCATGGAAGAGGCCCCAGATGACGAAGTTCCAGGCCGCACCGTGCCAGAGGCCTCCCAACAACATCGTGAGCATCAAATTTCTGTAGGTGGAAAGTGTTCCGTGTCGATTCCCGCCGAGAGGAATGTAGAGGTAGTCGCGAAGCCACGATGAAAGGCTGATGTGCCATCGCTGCCAGAAATCGCTTGGGTTGGTCGCGAGATATGGCAGGCGAAAATTCAGGGAGAGACTGTAGCCCAACATTCGGCCGACACCTCGAGCGATGTCGGTGTAGCCTGAGAAGTCGCCATAGATTTGAAACGCGAAGGCGTAGACGCCGATCAGGACCAAACCCGCCGAAGGTTGCTCGGCAGCAAACGCGGTGTCCGCAACAGGGGCGAGGTTGTCCGCGATGACGGCTTTCTTGAAGAGCCCTTTTGCGATCAACCATGTTCCCGATTGAATGCCCGCCCAAGTTGTCCTCGGGCCGCTTTCGATTTGGGGCGACAAGTGCTTGCCACGCTCGATTGGCCCCGCGACAAGTTGCGGGAAGAACGCAACATAGAGAGCAAAATCCCAGAAGCTTTTCAACGGCTTCATCTCGCCACGGTACACATCCCACGTGTAGCTCATTGTCTGAAACGTGTAGAAGCTGATGCCGACCGGGAGGATGATCTGCCAAGTCCGCGGTGAGACCGTGACTCCCGATGCCGAAGCAAGATCGAGAAAGGAGTCGAGGAAGAATCCGGCGTACTTGAAAAAGCCCAGGATTGAGAGGTTCGCGACAATGCTGATCGTCAGCAGCCATTTCCGACGGGCGTGGTTCTCCGAGTGTGCGATGCCGTGGCTGCAGAAGAAATCGACAACGGTCGAAATCAGCATCAGCGATAGGAATCGATAGTCCCAGCATCCGTAGAAAAAATAGCTCGCGGCGAGCAGGAAGAGATTGCGCGGCCGATGCGGCAGCATCCATTGGATGCCGAACACGACTAAGAAAAAGACTAGGAAATCAAAGCTGTTGAACAGCATCGGGGGTCACGCCGTCACCGACCGAACACTGCGTGGGCGGCATGCGAGAGATTTCGCGGGCGCAACGCCAATCCGGGGGCGGCAGTCGACCAGCTAGAGATCATTCGCAACAGCATCTTGGTCCGCCTTTCGAAACGCAACTGAATCAGTGTGTTGTCCAGCCACGCCGCAATTTCACGCTGCGCCGTTTCAACGATTTCTGGCGAGGCGTTCTGTTGCTTGAGCCAACGGTAGAACAAGCGTAGCGCTTGCGAATAGTGCCATTTGTTCTCGACACCGGCACGGTACAGACTGTCGGCTTGGCGGTGGTAAACGCTCACGGGCGCCGGTGAGCCATCCGGGACGACGTTCCCTATCGCGGCCATTCGCATCCAAAGGTGACAGTCCTCTGCGACCGAGAGTTGTTCGTTGAAGACACCGGTCTTGGCAAAGAGTTTTCGCCGAACGGTTATCGCGGACGTTGCCCAAGGCTTGGAGTGGATCAAACGTTTAAGGAGTGTTGTCCCGCGACAAGATTCGCCGACCCCGAAGAACTGTCCTTCTTGCCATGATTCATGCTGGGACTCGTCTTCAATGACAACGACGGTGTCACCATAGACCGCGTCGACTTCGGGATCGTTTTCTAGGATCGAGTTGACGCAGTCGAAACGGTTGGAACAGAAGGTGTCGTCGCCGTCGAGAAACGTGACGTAGCGTGAATCTGACGATGCGATACCGAGGTTTCTGGTTGCTGAGACACCGCGATTCTGATTGCCGGGGTGACGCAATAGTTGGCACGTCGATGCGTCGAACGCACGTTTGATTGCTGTCGGTGTGTTATCCGTTGATCCATCGTCAATAACGACTATTTCACAGGCCTCGACGAGGCCGGCATTTTCTGCAGCCGCGATCACACTCTCGACTGCTCGAACAATCGTCGTTTCGGCGTTGTAAGCCGGGACGACGACGGATAAAAGCGGCGCGTCAGGCAACGCCGCGGGCAGCGATCTCGCTGCGATACTGCTCGAGGTAGTTTTCGGCGATCTTGGAGTCGGCGAATCGTTCTCGAACCGCACGACTGCCTTGTTCGCCGAGTCGAATTCGCAGATCGGTGTTCTCAATCATTTGCTTCATCGCTTCACCGAGCGCTGTGATATCGCCGCGTTTGACGACAAGGCCGCCTTCGCCCTCACGGACGACCTCCGCGAGCCCTCCCGTGTCGAAAGAGACCACCGGAGTGCCGCAGGCTTGCGATTCGGCGGCGATGCGTCCGAAGGCTTCAAACGCAGAGGTCACCACCGTGAAATCGGCGGCGTGAAAACACTCGGCCATCTCTGTCGGGGTGGAGCGAAACGGAATGCAAATGGATTGCGCGGTGACACCCTGGCTTACACGTTCGGCGCTATGTCCGATGATCATCACGACGATGCGGTTGTCATCCAATGCGTTGATCGCGGTCACCCACTCTTGGGCGATTCCCTCTTTGATCCCTTCGACGGTCTGGCCGGCGACAAGGATTGCGATCTGGTTTTCGGCGACGCCGAATCGTTTTCGTAGCGCCGCGCGAGTGTCTGGCTCAACGAGTTGAAACACGTTGCCGTCGACACCGTTGTAGACCGTTTCGATCTTTTGGTCGCGCAAGATCGGGCTTTCGCGAGCTCGGTCGGCGAGCCAGTTAGAAATCGCGACCACCCGAATCGGGCTTCGCTTGAAAATGTTGCGTTTGCGACGCCAGTTGAGGGCGGTTCCGTCGCGTTGGATGGCCGGTGCGCGTTTGAGGTCGGGGCACCGACCGCATCCGCGCTTCCATCGGTCGCACTCGAAATAGCATGCACAGTGTCCGGTGAGCAACCACGACTCACGCAGCGTGATGAGCGACGGGAATCGTTGACTGAGAGCGGGCAGGGCACCGAGGTCTGCGTATCCTGCGGCTCCCCAGAGGCTGTTGAAGTGAACGACTTCGGTCTCCTCGGGGATCACGTTGAGGAGGTTTCGAAACGAGGGATTGTAGATGTCTTGTAAACCGAGACGCTTCTCGACGGCACGAGCCGCACGACGCATTCCCGGGATGCCACGAACGTAGGGAATTTCAACGACGGTGTTCTCGTCGGATGTTTTGCGTCCGACATAGAGCGTCGAATCATGGCCTGCCGATCGAAGCTGGCGATGCAGCGAAACCACACTTCGTTCCGCCCCGCCACCAAAATCCGAGGTATGGACTAAGGCAATCTTCATCCGTTCGCGTTGGCTTGCACAAAAAGCACATCAAGCGAAGCGTCTGGGAGTTCTTTGGAGGACTCGATTTTGGTTCTCGTTTCGCCCTCGGGACGCACCCAGTACGCTTCGTATCCGAGACTCGCCATGAACCCGAGCAATTCATCGACGTTGGAATTCATGTCGCGGAGGAAACGGTCACAGATCTCGCAGATCACGGGACACTTCCAAACACGAAGTCGATTTTCGAGACCCCGCAACGCCCACATTTCCGCGCCTTCGACATCCATCTTGAGAAGGGCTGGACGCTGTGCGATCCCGGACAAAACCGTGTCCATGTCGATCCCGATCGCCGGCGTGCGAAGCATGTTTTCGCCGCCTTCAACGTCGCGCATGGTCGTCGCACCCCGGTTTGAAATCGTCGGCAAACGGAGCTCGACGGTCTGCCATTCGGAGCAAGCGGCACACGAAACGACGGACACGTTGGCCACCGAATTGGCGAGCAGGTTGCCCACGAGTCGATGAAGGTTGGGAAGTGCCGGTTCCACGGCGAAGACGCGGCCGGTCGGGCCGACGAGCTTGGAGGCGTGGAGCGTGAAGTACCCGATGTTGGCGCCGATGTCGACAAAGGTGTCGCCGTCGGAAAGGAATTCTTGCAAGACACGAGTGACGTGCGGCTCCCACTCATTGCCACAACGGAGTTCCCGTTCAATCACGTCTTGAATACCCAACTCCATCTCAAAGCCGTCGACCTCGGTTGCTCGGCGCAAGTCAGGGTCGGGAAAGATGGCGGGGTTGTTTCGAATGCGCTTTGCCCAGGACTCAGCCGACTCGGTCGTGAGCGTTCGGCGGGAGAGCCAAACACCGACTCCCATCCGGGCGGTGCCTTTGACCAATCGAGTTACCGGGCGAAGGAAAGAGGGCGTCATGATCGTTCGCCACCTTCGACGTCGCGTGTCTGATCGAGCGTCAACTCGTAACGAGCCGACTCCAGTGCTTCATGGATTTCAGATTCGAGTTGGTCCAGTTTTCGTCCGCCGATCTCAATCGGCTCGGCATAGGTTCGACTATTGGTTTTGCTTTTGCGGTTGCGAGCAAATCGGTTCCACGTGAGCAAACTCGTTTGCTTGAGTTGGAGTTCCGACAAGAGTCTGCGAAAACCACCGAACGTGACGAGTTCTTCGAGGTCGATGCTGCAAAAACGACTCCCGATCGATGCGGCACGATCTCTCCAGGCCGACGCAACGGAGTCCATCGACTTTGCATACCAGTATGTCATTTGGTAGTCGTCCCAGTTGCTCGTATCGAGTTGGGAATACCCGCGAACTTCTTCGGGGGACCAGAGGTATTGTCGTCCCAATTCGGTGCGGCCGGGAATGGTCTCGAGACGTAGCAAGCTGAGTGCTACTTTTCGCGGGTCACGACGCAAATGAATCAAATCGAATTCTACGTCCAACTCGACGAGCGCTTCCAAAAGGCCTTTGCACGCGAGGTGACTGGATTCGAAGTAAACGAGATTCGCGCACTCGGCAATGATTGGCAACTTCTTTTCGCGCCAAAAATCGATCCCGACTTGCCGATCCCGAAGAGCCTCGTGCATCGGCTGCCAAAAGTAGGGCGCCGGTTCGTGAAATGAGGCGATACCAGGAACGTATGAAAGTAGCTTGGCGAGGTGCGCGGAACCGTTTCGGCCGGTCCCCACGGTGAGAATCAACCGAATGCCACGCAGTTTCTTTCTCAAATACGAAGAGAGCAGGTCACTCATGCGGCGGTGGTCTCCGAGTGCCATTGTTCCAGCACGAGCAACGACCAGGCTGCCCAGGCGGCCTTTTTGTCGTGGGCGGCGTCATCAACCAGGCTCGTGAGTGCGGAAGGCTCGAAATACTCATTCAGATGAGAGCCCCTGCCGAGCAGGCGATCACGCAGGGTGTCTCGATGCGGGCCGTCGAACCAGTTGCGGATCGGGACTTCGAAGCCACGTTTGGGACGATATAAAAACTCGCGTGAGAAAAATCGTTCCGCGTTTTTCTTCAGCAGGTGTTTTCCGGTCACGTTGGTCGGATCGACAAGCGTTTCGACGCGGCCATTCCCGTTCCCGTCAGCCGGCAAGAGCTTGAGCTCCGGAGGCACCTTCGCAGCCAGTTCCATAAAGACGTGGTCGAGCAGCGGTACGCGGACCTCAAGCGAGTGGAACATGCTCGCGATGTCGACTTTGACCAGATTGTCATACGGGATGTAAGTCGCGAGGTCGTAGGCTTGAAGATGATTCAGCGTTTCGCGGCTTCGGTGGTCAGCAAACGTTCGATCGAACTCAGCTCGCGTGTGATTCACTACATTGGCGTGTTCGCTTCGCCACAATCCGGCTCGTTGGTCCAGACTCAACACGCTGGTGCGGCGGAACTTGCTATCCGCGATGCTGGCATTCTTTGGCCACAGGCCGGCTTGCCGGGCGCCGTTGGCGACGAGGTTCTTAATCCGTTTGGTGGGCGAAGTGGGGATGCGGTGATCAGCCAGGATGGACGCATACGCGTTGTAGCCCGCGAACAATTCATCACCACCATCGCCACTAAGAACCATTTTGACGTGCCGCCGAGCCATTCTGGAAACGTACCAGGTTGCGATGGCGGAACTGTCCGCGAACGGTTCTCCGTAGTGACGCACCAACTCCGGTAGCAGTTCGAGTCCGTCGGGTTGCACCACTTCTTCATGGTAGTTCGCTCCGGTCGCCTCGGCGGCTTCCTGAGCCCAATTGCGTTCGTCGTAGGCTTGGTCACCGTGTCCGATGCAAAATGCTTCAACAGGTTCTTTGAGCACTCGGCTCATGTACGCGACGACGGTACTGGAATCGATGCCACCGGAGAGGAACGCACCGAAGGGGACATCCGAAACCAAATGCGCGCGAATCGTCTCTTCAAGAGCTTCGTCGATGCGCTCGAGCCATTGGGATTCGTTGAGCGAACGGTCCGGTTCAAACTGGAGCTGCCAATATCGATTGGGCGAACCAACCGTCAGATGGGGTAATTCCAGAAGCAGAGTGTGTCCCGGCGGCAGCTTGTGGACTTCGTTGTAGATCGTGAACGGTGCGGGAATGTACTGGTAGTGCAGGTACTGATCGATGGCAGCGAGGTTGGTGGTGGTTCGCAACTCGGGCAGCGTCGTGATCGCTTGCATTTCCGAGGCGAACGCGAAGTAACCGTCTTGCTGTGTGTAAAGCAATGGTTTGATGCCGACGCGGTCGCGAGCCAGAAAGACGCTACGTTGTTTGGAGTCCCAAACGGCAAAGGCGAACATTCCACGCAGATGCCGGACGAGTTCGGTGCCCCATTGCTCCCAGCCGTGAGCTAGGACTTCGGTGTCCGAGGCGGTGGCGAAGACATGTCCGAGACCTTCGAGGCGCTCACGTAGTTCTCGGTAGTTGTAGATCTCTCCGTTGAAGGTGACTTGGACGCTCCCGTCTTCGTTGCCGATCGGCTGTTTGCCACCTTCGAGATCGATAATCGAGAGTCGCCGATGCCCAAGGCCGACCGGACCATCGACAAATGTCCCTTCACCATCCGGTCCGCGGTGAATGAGTGCATCATTCATTCGCTGGAGCCAAACGGGATCCAGCGAGCTGCCACCGGCCATCACGATTCCTGTGATTCCGCACATACGGCTACAGTCTTGCGAGGGTCCGGAAGCGTGACTGAAACACATCCGAGCTGAACTCTCCAGCGCGGCAACGCAGGATCGCTTCTGCCAATGGCTCGGCCGGTTGACAAAGGAGGTCTTCGATGGAAGTATGCATGTCGTCGAGGTTCAACGTTTCACATGATACGCCGATCGGATGACGCTTAAGAAATGGCGTCACCGAGCCGTACTTTGGTGCATGCAACAAGACTCGTCTGCCGGCGGCGATGTAGGTGGTGAGCTTTGTTGGGAAGGACAGTTCGGCGAGTGGACGAAGAGTCGCAGCGAACGGTTGTGGTAGGTAAGAGAAGGTGCACTCGGCGAGCAACTTCACCGTATCTTTCAATGAGCGCCAGCCGTAGTACTCGATGTGCTGTGCTTTCCGTGAGTCGAGAACGTAACGTGATCCGATCAATCGCAACGTCACTTCACGGTCCGCCAGTCGCCACTCATTGGCGTCTAACAATTCGATCAGTCTGTCGAAGGGCTGGCGAGCAGTGATGGAACCGGCAAACCCGATGGTGATCCGATCCTGCTCGATTTCGGATCGGGGATCGAAGCAAAGTTCGCTGTCGATACCGTGCCGCAAGATGATGTAGTCGTTCTCACCGTATCTTTGTTGGTAAGCATCTTCCATTTGCTCGCAGATGACGCCAACACTCTCTGCGGAACGAATCGTCTCACCGAATCGACTCATCATGGTTTGAATGGACCAACGATCCATTCGAAGTTGCTCGCTCAGCAGTTCCGGTGCATCCCACACGAGAACTGACAATGGTTTTCCGAGCTTACTCGCGATCGGTTTTGCGATCTCAATGGCGGTGGGACAATCGAGGATCGCCCACACTCGTTCACAGTTCGTTGCGGCCGGATCCGAACAGATTTGGTTGACGGCGCTCTGACAATGACGCTCAAATTTTGCTTTGCGAGCCAACCATGCGAACCACTCGCCCGCGATTCCCTTGAGCGGTCGATAAGCGGGTTCGTAGCGTCTCGCAAACTGTCCGATCAGCGGCGGTGTTTTGTCCATCCATCCGCCCGCTTGCGCCGCCGAGGAGACTGCCGGGTAAAAACCGAGTGTTCCTTCGGGAAGGCCCTTTCGGAGGTCTTCTAGAATCACTCCACCGACGCCGGGTTCGTTCGGGATCGTGCCCGAGACGACGAGGACGCGAGGTGTGCTCAATTGGCTGCGTGCCTTCTTTCTTCGTGTCGACGATGTTCGAACAGTCCATCGAACTGCAGGATACGTCGATCCGACTTGCTATAGGCCTGCTCGATCACGCCGCGGAACAGAAATCCCAGTGACTCGAGTTGCTCTTGAACGCTCTCAAAAGTCGACTGGCCTTCGTAGAGAGAATAGGAACTCAATTCGACGACCAGGGCTTCGGCACCCGCGAAGGTTTCTCGTCCGCCGTCGATCACTTGTCCCTCAAAACCCTGCACGTCGACTTTGATGATGTAGGGTGATTCGATCTCGAGTTCGGGGGCGAGATCGTCGAGTCGTTGAACACAAACCTCCTCGGGGCGCATCGATTCTGTCTGCGGAAACTCCTCTTTATGAAGTTGTGCCATCGGCAGCATCGAGGAGCTTGGCGTAAAGTCGTTGCGATGGATCGTGGTGGTTTCGTTCTTGTCCCCGAGTGCCGTGTGATACGCCGCACCAGGGCCATTTGCAGCGAGGTAGCTTTCGACAGCCGCGAAGCAGTCGGACAACGGTTCGAAACTCAGGATCCTCGACTTCGGAAACACCTCGCGTAGGATCGCCGCGCACTGTCCTTCGTTCGCGCCGATGTCGAGAAGCGTTTTCGGTTCGTAACGCCGTAGCAACTCCCATTGCCGAATCATCGCGGCGTGCTTTTCACGCGCCCTGGCGGTCGGGATATTTTTGTGGAGTCGGATTTCGACGCCGAGTGACCCGAAGACAGATTTGATCAGATTGTTCATTTGGTCACGTGGCCGACGTTGCAGCGATTGGCTTGCGAAAGCAAATGAGGAGGTGATCTCGAAGTGAATTGGCGAAGACGGTACGCCCATTGCGGTGCATCCAGTCACGACACCCGGGAAGCATCTGGATGATTCTCGCGAGCCACGTTTTGCGTTTGCGAACGGACCAGCAATGCAGGGTTTCGAGTGCTTGGACCATGCTCGCAGAAGGTGACGCGAGCTTGTGTGGGTGACGAACGATTCTTTCGACTTGCAAGTCGCGTTGTTTGGCCCATTGCCGAAAGTACTTGGCGTTGCCAAAGCACAGATGCTGAACCGAATGCAGGTACCAATGTGAGCCTTCAAGCATTCGCCAAGACCAGTGATCGGTGTTGCCTGTCGAAAGTAGCAACCGTCCTCCTGGTTTGATCAGACCCGCGAGGGCGTCGAGCGTTCGGATCGGAGACGGCAAGTGCTCGAACACATCGAACAGTGTGACGACATCGAATTGCTCGTGGTAATTCGTGTTCTGGTCGAGCTGATCAACGTACTCTCCGATGACGTCGACGCCAGTGTCACGCAGACTTGTCCGGCCTTGTGGCGAGGGTTCAATCGCATGTTTTTTCCAGTGATCGGGTAGCATACGAAGGAATCCGCCTTCGAATGCTCCCACGTCGACGACATCAAGCGAGCGAGTCGTGTCGTGCAATTGATGGAGCGTTTTCTTGGCACAGGCCCAGGAACCTACTTGAGCCGGTTCGTAACGCCAAATCGTTTCGGGAAGGTTGCGATAGAACTTGGTGAGTTGTTCGGCCGTTAGTCCCGGCTCACGAAACAGGAGGCCACAATCTCGGCACTCGACAAGGCGACTTTCACGCAGCGGCTCGATCATGTCTCGGACCGACGCGGGCGTCTTGTCCGAATCCAATTCGGTGGGGACAGTGCATTCGGATCGGTCGACCGTTCGTGTGGATCGGCAGGAGGGACACTCGGTCACGACGATCGTTGCTAGTTGTCGACCGACTCGAGTGCGTCGAGTTCGAGGAATCCCCAACTCGGACTCCAGTCGCCACGTCCGGTGCGTTCCGTGATGGACTCGAGAGAGACATCGAATGGCAAGACGTCGTCGAGCGAGTCATGGCAAAGTCGTCCGCCGGAGCGGGCGTTAAAGATCGTGATCGCGCAGTGGTATCGGCCAGGCCCCAAGCGAAATCGTGATCGGAGTTCAAAGACACGTTCGTCATCCGCGTTTGGCGGGTCAAGTGTGCCGCTGAAGGTACTTCCGACGGCCGTCTTGTCCTCGGAAAAGACGGTCATGCCGACTCGAAACGGCTCGAGTGATTCTTTCGCGCGGAGACGCATTCGCAAACTGAATGTTCCGTCGCTCGGAATGCAGCCTTCGTCGTCGCTCTCGACATCAAGCTCAACGAATTCGAGCTGTCGGTCGAGACTGCCGGCGGCACGGGGAACATTTTCGAGCGACCCGACATGTTCCGATCGGACCACGTTTTCGCTCACGTACTTGGCGACGCCCTCGGCTGTCGGACCGTCGAAAAGGAGCTGGCCTTTCGAGAGGACAACGGTGCGTGATGTCAGTGTGCGGATCGATGCGAGGTTGTGGCTGACGAAGAGCACTGTTTTGCCAGACTCGGCAACGCTCTGCATTTTGCCGAGGCAACGATTTTGAAACTCGACGTCGCCGACCGCGAGGACTTCGTCGACGATGAGAATTTCCGGATCGAGATGGGCCGCGACGGCGAAGCCCAGGCGAACCGTCATGCCGCTGCTATACCGTTTGACGGGCGTGTCGAGAAACTTTTCGATCCCGGCAAAATCCACGATCGCGTCGAGTTGGCGAGTGACTTCCTTTCGGGTCATGCCAAGAATGGTTCCATTGAGATAGACGTTCTCGCGACCCGTCAGCTCAGGGTGAAAACCCGTGCCGACTTCGAGCAGACTCGCGACTCGTCCGTGCATCTCGACACGGCCCGCGGTCGGATAGGTGATCCGGCTGAGAAGTTTGAGGAGGGTGCTCTTTCCCGCACCGTTCTTGCCGATGATGCCGAGCACTTCGCCTTCGTTGATGGTGAAGTTAACGTCGCGTAGCGCCCAGAAGTGTCCGTCCTCGACTCGATCGGCTTCCGCAATCGCCGCAGGATCGGCGAACGGTTTACTCCTGCCGAGTAGCCGTCCCAGTGCGCGGTTGGCAAGCTCCCGTACGCTGCCGGCATGGGTTAATCCCAGCCGATAACGTTTGGAGAGGCTTTCGATTTTGATTGCGGTGGCCAAGATGCCAATGGGTCGGGGTGACCGTCTCAGATAATGTCAGCGAAGGTGGTTTCGACGCGGCGGAAATAGACGAGTCCCGAGAGCAGCACGACGAGCATGACGACCAACGAGATACCGACCATCGTCCAGTCGGGGGCCTCGGTGCCGAGCAACGACCAGCGGAAGCCCTCGATGACACCCACCATCGGATTGAGTGCGTAAATGCCTCGAAAACGCTCGGGCACCATTTGCATCGGATAAACGATCGGGCAAAGGTACATCCAGGTTTGGATGAGAAAGGGGACCGCCATTCCGACATCGCGGTATTTGACGTTGAGTGCGGTGAGCCAGATTCCAAACGCCAACGCGGTGACGACAGTGATCGCGACAAATACGGGCAACATCACGATCTGCCACCCCGGCGCGTACTGGTAGAGCACCATCAGCCCCGCGAGTACCAAGAACTGAAGTCCGAGTTCGACGAGCCCCACGGCGACTTTGGCAAGCGGCAGGACCAAACGCGGAAAGTAGACCTTGGTCATCAACGCGGCGCCGCCAACGATACTGGTTGTGACGCCCGCGAGTGTGCTGGAAAAGTACAGCCATGGCATCAGTCCCGCGAACGCAAAGATCGGGTACGGGACTTCCGTTTTCGTCTTCAAGATGTAGCTGAAAACGAGTGTGAAGATCGCGGCCGTCATCAGCGGCCGCAGGATTGCCCAGCCGTACCCAATAACGCTCTGTCGAAATCTCGCGGAGATGTCTCTCCATGCCATCAATAGGAGCAGGTCTCGATAGGCCCACACCTCTTGCAGGTTCAACGAGAACGCGCCCTTGGGCGGTTCAACAATAGTGATCGGCTTGGCCACGGTTTACTTCAGCAGGGCAGCGGCGATCCGCTCGGCGGCTTTGCCATCCCACAGTTCGGGACAGCGTTTCTCGGGTGGAGACTGTTTGACGTCTTCCCAGGCGGCAAGCAGCGTTTCTTTGCCCGGTTGAACCAACCGATTGGTGCCCTGATCGATTGTGATCGGACGTTCGGTGTTGGGGCGCACGGTCAAACAGGTGACCCCGAGATAGGTTGTTTCTTCTTGGACGCCGCCGGAGTCGGTCATGACGACATCGGCCGATCGCATGAGCGCCATGAAGTCGAAGTATCCGAGCGGGTCGATCATCTGGATTCCATCGGCGAGCTGAATCTGCTCGCGTTCCAGTCGTGCACGCGTCCGCGGATGAACGGGGAACACGACGGTTTGAGTTCCCGCGACTACATTCAGTGCTTCGACGAGTTGCCGAAGCATGGAAGGGTCATCGACGTTGCTGGGCCGGTGGAGCGTGGCCAAGACGTAACCATTGGGTTGAAGTCCCAGTCGCTCGATCGTGTCGTTCGTTTCAATCTTCGGTAACGCCCGAACGAGGGAGTCGATCATCACGTTGCCGACGCAAACGATGCGTTCACGCTCGACGCCTTCGGCAAGCAGGTTTTCGTCGCCGTCCGGTGAGGGCGTTAACAGCAGATTCGAGATCGCATCTGTGACCTTGCGGTTGATTTCCTCAGGCATGGTATTGTCGCGAGAGCGAAGGCCGGCTTCGACGTGCGCGATCGGAACATGCATTTTGGCGGCAACAAGCGAACACGCCATGGTCGAGTTGACGTCTCCCACAACGACCATCCAATCGGGTTGGTGGCGTTCCAACACCGGCTCGAACTCGGTCATGATCCGCGCGGTTTGCGTCGCATGACTTCCTCCGGAAACTCCGAGGTGTTCATCCGGCTTCGGCAGTTCCAACTCTCGGAAGAACACGTCTGACATTCGTTCGTCGAAGTGTTGTCCCGTGTGGACCAGGGTCTGTACCGAATCGGGAGCCTTGTCGGCGATGGCGCGAAGGATCGGTGCCATTTTCATGAAGTTGGGTCGTGCTCCGACGACGGCGAGAATATTCACGGGCGTCATTGATGTGAGGGGCGATTCAACGCAGCCTCCAGGCCACGCTGACGAAGGTAGTCTTGGACGGTTTTCCGCGTCAGCGGATTGTTGGGCACCATCGAGGCGATCGGAAACTCGTTGAGTGCGACGGCTCGCGGGAGAATCCGTTTGATCAATGGCGGGTGAACTTCGGCTGCCCGTCGCCACAAGCTGGCAGCCGTATCGTAATCACCGTGCGCGGCGGCTCGTCGTCCAAATCGATACGACAACTCGGCGTTGTTGGGGAACAGGTTCGCGCCTTGCACGATCGCAGTCTGCGTTTGCGTCGAGGAACGGTGTACAAATTCGAGCCGCAATTGATCGTCTCGGGGCCGCGGCGACAAAGGGCACTGCCGAAGCGAATCGATGGACCATTGCAGTGATTTCGCGTAGTCAGAACTTTCGCTGACAGCTGCCTCGCTCACATCGATCGCCGGCCATTGGACTCCGGTGGCCTCCAATTCCTTGCGGTGTTCGAAGGCGGCGGCGCGCCAAGCCAAGCGACGATCCTGGAACGACAAGTGCGCGTAGAGTTCATCCGCCGACTCGGCCCATCGAGTGGTTGCGCGGAGGCTCTGAAACTCACGCAACCGCCCCAACTGGAATCGGTATCTCGCCAGGAGGTCTGACAACTGGGGATTCGGTGTTCGTTTGGCCAAGGCTTCGAGTGCGACGACACGTTCTTGGAGTCGAGTGCTGTCCAGACGAAGCCCCGGAAGTTCCTTGTTGGCGAGTCGCACGGCGCCGTCGATTTCGCAGTCTTGCCGCAGTCGCATGATCGCTGGAACGGTGAGTGCGGCCAAGCAAACAATCATCGCGAGTGGAAAGACTCTTTGTTCCAATGCGGTGAACGAATGCCATGCCGGACCGCCATCGGTCAATAACTCCAGCTTGCGAGTCGTCTGGGAGTCACCGCTAGTGGCTACTTTCGGCATCAAGACCGCGGCACTTCGAACGAAGATCATGGGAAGCAGCATCATCACCATGACGAGGTTGGCCGGCATGATGAGGCCAAAGTCGAAGGTCTGGCTGAATAGGGTTGCGACAAAAAGGTAACTTCCGGTCGCCAGGAGGCCTTGATCGATGGGGTCCGCCGAACGCGAGAGTCGCCAAAGACTTCTTCCCAGGAGTCCGATGCAACCGGCAAAGAGTGCGACGCCGAACAGGCCCAGTTCGAGAAAGCCTTCGAGCCAGAGGTTGTCAGCATGGACGAACCACCGCCAGCTACTTGTCTTTTGCCACGGCAGGTAAGCGTAGCCGTACGTTCCAAGACCGCTTCCGGCCGGGAGGTAGTTGGTTGCCGCGCGGAGTCCGTCGGGCCAGTGCGTCAGCCTTGCGTCGTTTGACATGCCTCGTCCGTCTCCATCGACGGTGTCACGCAACTCCGCAAATGCGTCGCCTTCGAGCGACTGGTAGCCCAGCGAGTCGGTACGCAGGATCAGAAATGCGAGTCCCCCAAAGGCGGCGATGACGAGTATCACACCTCGAAGGCTGCCGATCGATCGTCGAACGACCGCTAGCGTGAGGCCGCCCGCAATAAAGGTGGTCAAAAGACCGCCCCGCGAACCGCACGCGACGATTCCGAGCAGCAGAATCGTCGTCGCGGCCAGTGCGAGTACGAGTGGCCAATCCGATAGCCATTGCATCGCATCTTTCCGCGGCGTTTCGATCGCTTCGGCATTCTTTCGGATCGATGCGGTGATGGTTTTGCGCCACACCAAGACGCCGAGCGCGGCCGCGATACCGGTGTTGATCGCAAACGCCGCGTTATTGCGATTGAGGTACGTGCCGAACGGGGCACCCTCGCCGCCGCTGAGAAAGCTCCACATCAAAAAGTCGGTATCGATCTTGCGCAGGATCCCGATCGCCGCGATGGAGCAACCGCAGGCCGCGATGGCCGCGAGCAGCCACGTGGTCCGGCTGCGATCATAGAAGGCAAAGGGCGAAAAGTAGGAGACCAGGATTGCGATGACCAGCAGTGCGTTCGCGTGAGCCGAATCGAAGGGCGCGACCGAGATCGGAAATTTTTCGGCAACAGCGTCTGGCGTGAGTGCGGCGGCCCATTCGTACCGTGCGTGGTGACTCGCCGGGCTAATGCTCTTTACCAAATCAGGCGATAACTCGATGGTCTGAAAGTACGTAAAGCACAGCAACAGTAGGAGCAGACCGGTGAGTGCAAAGGCCGGCAATTTTGGCTGTGCGGGAGCGTGAGTGCCGCTGAACCAATGATGTGAGACGGACCACACCTGGGCGAGTGCCACCAGGATGCAAGCGAGGACGATCGCAAGTCCGGCAACGTATTGGGACCACGCCAGGTTGCCGCCAAAATCGGTCGCGTAGACCGGCGGGATGATCATGAACAAGCCGGCTGCGAGCCGAAGCAACCAATCAGGTCCGCGCTCGCTGATGCCCCCAAGGTCGTAAGCCTGGTTCACGATTGCGGTGGATTTTCGCTGAGCAATTCAAGGTCGGCCCGCACCATTTTTTCGGCCAACTCGGGAAGCGTGGTGGACGCGCGCCAGGCGAGAACCTCTTCTGCTCGGGAGGCATCACCAATCAACCGCGCCGTTTCTCCCGGGCGGAGATACTTGGGATCCTGTTGCACATGTTTTGCCCAGTCCAGCTGCACCGACTCGAACGCGGCCTTGAGAAAGTCCTTGACGCTGTGCGAGGTACCGGTTGCGAGTACGAAGTCGTCTGCGGAAGGCTGTTGCAGCATCCGCCACATCGCCTCGACATATTCGGGAGCGTATCCCCAGTCTCGCTGCGGCTCGAGTGATCCGAGGCGCAGAGTTTCTTGTTGACCTTTCGCGATAGCGGCTGCGGCGCGAGTGATCTTTCGGGTAACAAAGGACTCGCCCCGTCTCGGCGATTCATGGTTGTAGCAGATCGCATTGCACGCGAAGAAGTCGAAGGACTCTCGGTAGAGAGTGACCATCTGAGTCGCAAACGCTTTGGCAACACCGTAGGGTGTTACTGGACGCATTGGAGTCGATTCGTTCTGCGGAGCCGTGTCGGGTCTGCCAAAAATCTCGCTGCTGCTGATGTGTAGGAAACGTGGCTTATGATCGAGGTCACGCATCGTTTCGAGCAGCTTGAGTGTGCCCATCGCGATGAATTCGCATGTCGTCTCTGGGATCTCAAAACTTGCGCCGACGTGACTTTGCCCCGCGAGATGGTAAACCTCGTCGGGCTCACACTTTTGCAGGATGCGGCGGATCGTGGTTGTGTCGCCCAGGTCCGCGTAGTGAAGAAAAAGCTGCCGGTCGTAGATGTCTTTGCGATGGAAGAGCGGATCGAGACGTCCGCGAGCGGTAATGCTCGTTCGCCGCACGATACCGTGAACCGTGTAGCCTTTTTGAATGAGCAATTCCGCCAGATACGAGCCATCCTGGCCGGTGATTCCCGTGATCAGTGCGGTTGGCATTCGGAGAATAGAAGCCGGGCTAGACGGGGACCGCGACGTCGGTTCCGCGGCTACGCACGTGCGGAGTGATCGCGTCTGGAAGCTCACGCTCTCCGGACAAGCAATCGATCAAGAGGTGCGTGAATCGCTCTACGATGACATCTCGATCGTAATGACGCTCTGCACCCTCGCGTGCGCGTCGATTGAGTTCGCCTTCATAGGTGATCTGACGCTCCGCATCCGCGACGGCCTTCGCGACCGCAGCGGGTGAGCCCGGTGGGACGCACCACCCGAGCTGATGTTCTTTGATGGTGCGGCAGAGGTCGGTCCGAGGGTCCGCAATCCCGAGGATGCTGCGTCCCGCCGCCATGATGCCATACAGCTTGCTGGGACAAAGGCATCCCGTGATGTTTTCATGCATCGAAACGATGTGCAGGTCCGCGGCCGAAAGGCTGTGCGCCAGCTCTTCGCGGGGCTGATAATTCACAAAGCGGACGCGGTCATCCGTCAGATTCAAGGCTTCTTTTTTTGCGATCAGTTGGTCGCGAGAAGCACCGTTGCCAACCAGCAGTAGTTTGGCTCGCGTCGGCCAATGGGGCTCCGCAGCGGCCTCGATCAAGACTTCGAGTCGTTGGGTCAATCCCATGTTGCCCGAGTGCATCACCACAAATGAATCGTCGAGTTCGACGCGTTTCCGAAATGCATTGCCATCGTGGGCAATCGGTTGGATGCTTCCGCAGTCGGCCCAGTTGGGAATGATCTCGACCTTGTGACGCGGGACATCCCATGGCGAATCGGTCAGCCGATCCGACATGCACGTTCCTAGAACGACGACACGTTCGGCCCGATGGTACACGCGTCGGAGTTGATGGCGGATCGCGCTGCCCACCATTGGAATGCGGCTCTTGCCGACCGCCTCGGCAACGTCCGGATAGATGTCTTGGAGGTAGGCGACATGCGGGGCGCCGACGCGACGCGCAAAACGGTCTCCGGCCAACGGCAACAAGAACGGATCGGTCTCACTCACAACAACGTCTGCGCTCGATTCCCACTGTCGCAGGTATCGATCGGCCGCGCGGTAGAACGAAACCAGGTTCAGTATTCTGCCGACACCGTTCTTCTTTTGGAAACGTCGGTGTTCCAATCGATGGATTGTGACCCCGTGGCGGATTTCATGTCCTGCCGCAGCAAAAACAGCTTCGCGTTCCGGTTGATTCGGTTGGCCGCAGATCACATGGACATCGAATCGATTGCTCAAACCCACGCAAAGGTCGGTAAGCAACTGACCAGTGGCTTCGATGTCCGGCCAGTAGGACCGGTTCAGGAAAACGAGACGGGGTTTGGAGTTCGACAAGAGACGGTGATTCGGAGGATTTATCAGGGAAGTTGCACCTGTTGCGACCAAGGCTGATTGTCTCGGTACCACTGAACCGATGCATCTAACCCCTCTTCAAGGGAGACGGTCGGTTGCCAGTCGAGCAGCTTCTTCGCCTTCGCGATGTCCGCACTCGTCGCAGTCATATCGGCTTTATGAAATGGAAGATGATCGATGTTTGCCCTTTTGCCGACACGTTCTTCAATCATTTGTATGATTTTGTTCAGTGAGACGGGTTTACCGCCACCCCCGAGGTTAATCACCTCACACCCCAGCGGGGTCGCCGCCGCGATGGTTCCGCGTGCAATGTCGTCCACGTAGGTGAAGTCGCGCGATTGCTCGCCGTTGCCGAAAAGCTGAATCGGGGATCCGTCATCGATCCAACGGATGAACCGAAAGATGGACATGTCCGGTCGGCCCGCGGGTCCGTAGACGGTGAAGTAGCGGACGACACTGACGTCGATGCCGTAAAGGCTGTGGTAGCAGTACGCCATCGCTTCGGCAGCCTTTTTACTGGCCGCGTATGGCGATATCGGCGTGTTCACCGGCAGTGATTCCGAGAACGGCATCGGTAGACCGGCGTAAAGCGAGGACGTCGAGGCGAGGACGTACTTCGGCACCTCGCGACGTTTCATCTCTTCGAGCAGATTCAAACTGCCCATCGAGTTAGTCGTCAGATAGATGTGCGGATTCTCCATGCTGTACCGCACGCCCGCGCGAGCGGCCAAGTTAAACACGGCTGCAAAGTCGTGCTTGTCAAATAGCGTGCCCAGCGATGGTTGATCCTCAATGTCCATCGGGTGAAACTCGAAACGCTCGGATTCAAGTTGTTCCAGCCGATGCTTTTTTAGGTTCACATCGTAGTAGTCATTGAGATTGTCGATGCCAACGACATGGTGTCCCGCCTCGAGAAGTAGCGCCGAGACGCGGGCGGCAATGAAACCGGCGGCGCCGGTGACGAGATACGTTTTTGGTTCAGCGGTGTCTGTCATAACCCGTTTTTAGCCTCGATCCGCCCGGACTTCGTCCACGTGGGTGACACGCTGATTGAGATCGCGTATCCCCAAAACGGAGAGTTGGATGATGGTCCTCAGGGCCTCCAAAGCCGAAACATTCGCTAACGGAGCCTGCGGTACTTTCTGTTGGTCGTCCGACATGGCGCCCCTGGTTCAACTTTTCGGGAGAGCAAACTTCTGAGTGTGTCGCGAAGCGTACTACCTGTGAAGATGCCAGGCAGTCTGGGCTAACGGGATAAGGGCTAGCAGCCGCGTTTCACGGGTATAAACGGAACGGGATACCCATCGCCAATCCAGCCGCGCAGTAACAACGGTCGGTGAAGGCGGAGCAGTCCCGAACGGGTTGAGACGCGTGAAACAGTCACGGTTTCCGCCCCGATCGGCAAAATCGGTTGATTTTCACCAAGTACCCACGTAAACGCGGGCTGGATCGTGCCGAGCGGGTCGCTGGGTGGGCGGATGCGAGGTCGAAACCGGGAGTGATCGGGCTCCCGCGTGCAAAAACGCTATCATCTATCGGGGCGCGTCTCGCACGCGCCGCTCGCTTAGAGAGAACGCACGGTTGGCCTGTCGATACGATCTGACGTTAAGACTCCATCTCTGTCGCAGGTCGTTGACGCGGCTCGTGTCCGTATGAGGGACGTGGTTTGGGTGAAGGCGATTTCGAAGAGCTGATCCGTCTGCCGGACGACTTCGACGGCCATGTGCGGTTGTTCCCATTGCCTGCGCTGGTCTTGTTTCCGCATGCGATGCAGATGCTGCACGTTTTCGAGCCTCGTTATTGCGAAATGCTGACAGAGGCTTTGGAGTCGGACCGCCTGATCGCAATGGCGACCCTCACCGGGGGGCCTTCGATTGGTTCGACGCCACCGATCGCCAGTACGATTTGCGTGGGACGGGTCGTGTCTCATGTCAAACTCGAGAATGACCGCCACAACATTCTCTTAGTTGGAATCAAACGGGCGAAGATTATCACCGAAGTCGATGCGGGGAGATGTTTCCGCATCGCCAAAGTCGACGTGCTCGATGACCTCTACTCCCCCTCCGGCTCGGCACAGCGTTCACAGCTTCGGGCTGAATTACTGAATGCTTTCGGCGAGGTGATTCCGGCGACGAAGAAAGTGCAACAGCAGATCGAGGAGCTTATGTCGGGTTCGATGGGGCTGGGGCCGATCACCGACATTATTTCGCACACGCTCCCACTTGAGCCGGAACAAAAGCTTCGATTGTTGGGTGAAGGCAATGTCGATAGCCGGGCGAAGCGGTTGATCGACTATCTTGCAAATGGTTCTGTTCAGTTGGAGTTGCCTGCACAGGAAGACCAACCCGACGAAGAGCCTCCGCGTCCGTCGAACCTGCCGTTTCCACCTCCATTCAGCGCGAACTGAGTGGTCCGCTAGCGATTCGGACCAAAACATGAGCTAGTGGATGTGAACCATTGCCCCCGCATTGATCTTTCGAAGTGTGAAAGCGTACGGAAGTGGTTTGAAATAGAGGATCGATGTCTCGCCATTCATGACGCGTCCGAAGTCATGCGTCTGTTGGAGTTTTTCGTCGACGGCAGTCGCGTAGGGTGAATCGTTCACGGGCACAAAAACGATGAGGCCGAGCGCATCGTTGTGCCACCTCGACTTTCCGGCAACGCTCACGTTTTCACTGTCGAAGCCTCCCAATCGCTGCGCTTCTTTGTCCATCTCATTGCCATCGAGTTTGAACTTGTACGAGAAGCATGGAGTGACGTCACTTACGAGTCGCTTGGCTCGCTTCGCGACTTTCGACTCCATCACTCGAACGAGTGCCTCGTCCTTTAGATTTTCGAAAAAGCCGTTTTCCCTTGGAGTGGCTTTTTGAGTCGCCTCCGGATCT